>JAVRLY010000001.1:0-52663 GCA_031960885.1 Desulfurella sp.
AATACAGTAAAACAACTCATCGTTTTGATAATGTTTTTTAAGCAAGTCAATTGTATCTACTGTATAGCTTATTTCTTTTGAGTTTATTTCTATATCGCTTACTTCAAAATCTTTTAGACCTGCAATACTTACGCTTACCATATCATATCTGTCTTTTGCGCTTAAGGCTAAATTTTTTTTATGTGGTGGCACACCTGTTGGTATAAATATGAATTTATCAATAAAAAAATAATCCTTTATTTCTATTGCACTAATTAAATGGCCAATATGTATCGGGTTAAAAGTGCCACCAAAAAAAGCTACCCTCATTGTCTAATTTGACCACTTCCCCTAATTTTGTATTTGTATGTTGTTAGCTCTTCTAATGCCATGGGGCCTCTTGCGTGTAATTTAGATGTGCTTATGCCAATTTCTGCTCCAAAACCAAACTCCCCCCCATCACTAAATCGTGTAGAAGCATTAACATACACACATGCTGCATCGACTAAGTTTAAAAACATTTCTGCGTTTGAATAATTTTGCGTAACAATTGCTTCTGAATGTTTAGAACCATATTGATTAATATGCTCAATGGCTTCTTTTGTGTCGTTAACGATTTTTATTGATAGTATGTAATCTAAATACTCAGTTTCCCAATCTTGGTGTGTGGCTTTCTTAATATGCGGTAGAATTTTCAGTGTTTCTTCGCAACCTCTCAACTCAACAATATTTTCTAATTTTTCAAATAATTTGGGCAAGTATTTAGCAGCTATGTTTTTGTGGACTAATAATGTTTCAATTGCATTGCAAACAGATGGCCTTTGAACTTTTGCATTATAAGCAATATCAAGTGCCATATCAATGTCAGCGCTTTCATCAACATACAGATGACACAAGCCTTTATAATGCTGTATGACTGGTACTGTAGCATTTTTTGAGATATGCGTAATTAAAGACTCGCCGCCTCTTGGTATAAGCAAATCAATATATTTATCCATTTTTATAAGGTAATTAATTGCTTCTCTTTCAGTTTTGTCTACAAATGTCAAAAAATCTGGGTTTACATTGTATGAGTTTAGAGCATCTCTAATCAATGAACTTAAATATTTATTTGTATTAAATGCTTCTTTGCCGCCTCTTAATATGCACGCATTTGAACTTTTAAAACACAAAGCAAATGCATCAACTGTAACATTTGGCCTTGCTTCGTATATAATAGCTATAACGCCAATTGGCACACGCACTTTTTCTATATCTAAGCCATTTTTTAGTCTCCATCCCTTAATTGTCTCTCCAACGGGACTTTTAAGATTTATTATGGTTTTTATTGATTCAATCATTGAATTGATTCTTGCTTCGTTAAGCGTGAGCCTATCAGTCAATGCCTTTGATAGGTTGCTTGAGCGTATATCTTTTAAATTTTCTTCTATGATTTTGTCTTTATTATTTTGTATGTTAATTGCAATTTTTTCTAAAATTGCAATTATAGTTGCCTCACTTATAGGAATTTGCGATGCTTTTTTTGCTTTTTGACACAAGGCTTCAATGTAATCTAACATACATGTTCTCCTTTTTCATAATTTTTTAATATGATATTGTCTGTGCTTATTACATCACTTTGAGCCTTATAGCCCAATATTGAATCAATTTGGCTAGAATGTACGCCTTTGATTTTTTCAATATCAGTTGAATCATAATTCACAACACCTTTTGCCACACATTTATTGTCAAATATAATATCTACTACGTTACCTTTAGAAAATACACCTTCAATAGCCTTTATGCCTTTTGCCAGAAGCCCTTTTCGTTGTTTGATACTTTCAGATGCGCCTTTGTCAATGTAGAGCTTGCCTAAGCTTATGCAATTTTCAATCCAATGTGCCTTAGATTTTACGTGTGTTTTGGGTAAAAATATAGTTTTCGGGAATTCTTTATCCAAAAATAAATTCATTATTGGGTTTTTTCTTTTGCCATTTACAATAACAGCGGTTTTTCCACCGCTAGAGGCGGCAAATCCAGCTTTTATTTTGCTAGCAATGCCTCCTTCTCCAAGCTTGCTTTTGCCTTTTAAATTTTTAACCCAAGATTCTTCTTGTGTTATAGTTTTTAATAACATACTATCATTGTAAAGTTTTGGGTCTTTATTGTATACACCATCCACATCTGTCAACATTATTAATAAGTCTGCATCTGTGAGATTTAGAATATGAGAAGATAAACTATCATTATCACCAAACATGAGTTCTTTAACAGCTACTGTGTCGTTTTCATTAACTATTGGTATGATTTTTAATCCCATCAGAGCACTAAATGTGTTTTTTGCATTTAAAAAGCGTTTTCTACTTAGTATATCCTCTATGCTAATAAGCACTTGCGATGTAAGCATTGAATATTTTGCAAATGCCTTTGAATACAAATTTATAAGGTATGGCTGACCAATACTTGCCAGTGCTTGCCTAAGTGGTAGATTATCTGGTTTTTTCTTGATTTTTAGGATTTTCATGCCGCATGCTACAGCACCACTTGAAACTATAACTACCTCTTTGTTTTGTTTATTTAAAAAAAACACGTCTTGTACTATTTGATTTATTTTGTCAATATCGATATTGTTATTATTGGTAATATTGGCACTTCCAACTTTTATTACTATTCTTTTAAATTTATCTAAATCTAGATATTCTTGCTTATCCAATCAAGAATCTCCTTGATATTGGTTTTTTTTAATGCACTTATATAAAACACTTCGTATGGTTCAAGTTCTTTTATGTATTCGTTTTCATTAATATTGTCAAGCAGGTCAATCTTATTTAGAGCAATTGCGAATTTTTTATTTAGTAAATTAAAATTGTAAGATTTTAGTTCCTTTCTTAATATTTCAAAATGAGTTTTTGGACTCTCTGTTATGTCTATTACAAAAATTAAAATTTTAGTACGCTCGATATGACGCAAAAAGGTTGTGCCCATACCTTTGCCTTGACTAGCACCTTCAATCAGACCAGGTATATCAGCTACTATGAAATTTTTGTCATTGTGCAAAACATATCCTAAGTGAGGCACAAGTGTTGTAAAAGGATAATTTGCTATAACGGGTGTTGCTTTGGATATTGCACGCAATAAGCTCGATTTGCCAGCATTTGGAAAACCTACGAGTCCTATATCTGCAATTAATTTTAATTCTAATATTAACTCTTGTTCTTGTGTCTTTTTGCCTTTTGTTGCAAATTTAGGTGTTTGGTTTGTTGAGGTTGCAAAGTGGGCATTGCCTTTACCTCCAATACCGCCTTTACTTGCAATAAATTCTATTCCGTTGATATCTAAATCGGCTAAAATATTGCCTTGATTGTCTTTAATTGTCGTACCAACTGGGACTAAAATAACAATATCTTTACCATTTTTACCGGTTTTGTTGTTTGATGATCCGTTTTGACCGTTTTCAGCTTTGAAAAATTTTTGAAATCGAAATTTTAGAAGTGTATTTTCATCATTCGTAGATTTAAAGATAACGTCGCCTCCATTACCTCCATTGCCTCCATCGGGTCCGCCTTTACTAACAAATTTTTCACGTCTAAAACTTACACAACCATCGCCGCCATTTCCAGATTTTATAGTAATTTTGGCATAATCTATAAACATTTTGTTAGGTCTGGATGCTAACGATTTTCTTCCCTAATTTCTCGCCAAATTTAACTGTCCCGCTTGTAAGTGCAAATAGAGTATAGTCTTTGCCTAACTTTGTGTTCATTCCGGGATGAAAATGGCTACCTCTTTGTCTGACTATTATTTCGCCTGCATTAACAAACTGACCATCTGATCTTTTAACGCCAAGCCTTTTGCCTATTGAGTCCCTGCCGTTTTTACTACTTCCAAGGCCTTTCTTATGTGCCATTTTTGCCTCCTAATCAATTTTAAAACTACATATTCTAAAATTACTTTAAGCTAGTATTTGTGTGATTTTAACTTGTGTAAAGTGTTGCCTATGACCGATTTTTTTCTTAAAACCTTTTCTTCTTTTAAATTTGAAAACTATAATTTTTTTTGCTTTACCCTGAACAACAACAGTTGCTTTTACTTTTGCATTTTCTACATAAGGATTTCCTACAATATCGTTGACCATGAGAACTTTATCAAACTCAACTTCATCACCTTTTAGTGCGTCGAGTTTTTCTACTCTCAATATATCTCCTTCTTTTACAATATATTGTTTTGAACCAGTTTCAACTACAGCAAACATAAATTGCCTCCTTTTAATATCGACCATTATTTTTACTAAATTTGCTATTTTTTGTCAACAAAATACTAATCTATTAAATCTTTGATAAATTGCTTACCAATTTGACTCAATTGATAATATGTATGGTTTCTATGTTTTGTTATTTTTGTTTTACTATTAATTTTGTATTTTGTTAATCGAGAATTTATTTTTTCTAAATATCCCAACTCAAATAATTTTTTGTGTACTTCAAAAGCTTTTTGTAATGGAATATGTAAAACTCTTGATAAAGATTTAGAGTAATCGCAACCTTTGTGTTTATGATATTTTAAAACTGCTATTTCTAAATCGTCGAGCTTACACACCTAACTGGTCTGAAATTTTGTTTAGCGATTGGATTAAAAAGTCGATATGTTCGTCTAATTCCATACCTAGCTCTTTTGCTGAGTTATATATATCATCTCTGTTAACACTTTTTGCAAATGCTTTATCTTTTAATTTTTTTCTAACGCTTTTTACTGTTAGACTCTTAATTTTTTTGTCTGGCATAACATAAGCACATGCCAAAATAAAACCACACAATTCATCTGTGGCAAATAATGTTTTTGCCATTAATGTATCTCTTTCTGTGTTAGTATAAGTGGCATGGCCCAAAATAGCTTTTATAACATCTTCTGGGTATTGTTTTTGTCTTAAGATTTCTGCACCTTTATAAGGATGGTTTTCTTTTGTCGGGTATTTTTCATAATCGAAATCATGAAGCAAACCAACTATCGCCCACTTTGTTTCATCTTCGCCAAATTTTTTAGCATAAGATTTCATAGCTTGTTCTACTGCCAATGCATGCTTTATTAATGATTCTGATTTGGTATACTCACACAATAGTTTAAAACTTTCTTCTCTATCCACTTGTAAACCCCCATCTTTGATTTATAGGGAAGCTTAAGCTTCCCTATAAATCAATAGCCTTCTTCAATTTTTGTTTTACCGTGGAATATTCTATACGAATAAATTGTATAAATCAACACTAAAGGCATGCCTATTAGAGCAATAATTAGCATAGTTTCAAGTGTAAGCTGTGATGAAGAGGCATTGTATATAGTTAGACTATAGGCAGGATTTTTGGCAATTATTAAATTAGGAAAAATACTTAAGTAGGCAGTTAAAATAATTGTTGCAATTGATAGTGAACTTGCTATTATTGCGCAAAGCGGTTGATTTCTTTGAATTCTAATAATGGATGCAAGCATAAATATAAGCGCAAGAATAGGTATAGCAAACATTATTGGATGTGCTACATAATTATTAAAGAGATTCTCGTGTATTATGTAAGTTAAAAGTGTACACAACAAAAATAAAATAAAATATCCGCTCCAATAGACCTTTGCCCAATTTTTAACTTTTTGCTGAAATTCTCCTTCAGTTTTCAAAAAAAGCCACACAGTGCCTTGATACGATAGCATAAAGAAAGCTAAAACACCAACTAAAATTGAATAGGGATTTAAAAGATTAAAAAACGTACCTATAAAGTTGCCATTTTTATCTAAATCCAGACCAGATAACACATTGCCTACTGCTACTCCAAATAAAACAATTGCAATTATGCTTGATATAGAAAAAATCCAGTCAAACAAAGTTTTAGTTGATTCAGATTGAAAATGATTCCTAAGCTCTAATGATACAGCTCTAAAAATTAGTGCAAACAATAGCAAAATGAAAGCAAGGTAAAAACCACTAAAAACTGTTGCATAAACATACGGAAAGGCTGCAAACAAGGCACCCCCACCAGTTACTAGCCATACTTCATTGCCGTCCCATACAGGAGCAATAGAATTTCGTGCGATGTCGCGCTCTTGAAATTTTGCAAATAAGTATACTGATCCTACACCTAAATCAAAACCATCCAATATAGCATATCCTATGATTAATATGCCAACAAGAAGAAACCATATTACATTAAGATCCATGTTGGGCCTCCTTTAGTCCATCTTAAATGTTTTTACGGTATGTATGGTTAAATATAAAAATGTTCCAAACAACACCGCATAAACTAACGTAAAGCCAATTAACGAAAACAATACATCTCCAGCTGGCAGCGGGCTAAAAGCATCTTTTGTTCTAAGCAAACCATAAACTGCCCACGGTTGTCGTCCTACTTCTGTCGTTATCCAGCCCAATTCATTTGCTATATATGGCAATGGTATAAAAAACCACAAAGCAGTTAAAAATGGTTTAGTTGTGTAGAGTTTTTTCTTATAAAGCAGATATACGCCTACCAAGAAAGTCAATATAAATAGTGTGCCCAAAGCTACCATTAAGTGAAATGAGTAAAATGTAAGCGCCATAGGAGGTAAGTCATTTTTTGGAAATGCATCTATACCTTTTACAACTGAATTGAAATTGTGATCGGCTAAAAAACTTAAAGCACCGGGTATACCTACTTCCACTAACATTTTGTTTTGTGAAGGATCAGGTATGCCAAATACTAACAATGGCGCTTTGCTTTGTGTTTTAAATAAACCTTCAAAAGACGCTAATTTTTCTGGTTGGGTTTTTGCAACGACCCTTGCACTTTCATCGCCAAATGGAAATAGCTGTAAAATTGACACAACTACGCCAAAAATCAAAGCAAGCTTTAAAGACCTTTTTGCTAATTCTAAATTTTTTCCCTTAATCAAAAAGTATGCGCTAATACCAGACATAAACATAGCGCCAGTAATAAAAGAAGCATCAACAGTGTGCAAAAACATTGATGGCATAGTGGGGTTAAAAACAACATGCCAGAAATTAGTCAAAACAGCTCTACCGCCTTCTACTTTAAAACCAGCGGGCGTTTGCATCCAAGAATTTGCAATGAGTATCCAAAGCGCTGACAAAGTAGATCCAAAAGCAACCATTAGAAACGAAAAAAATCTCATGAACCTGGATAGTCTATTTTTGCCAACAAGATACAAGCCCAAAAACGTACTTTCTAAGAAAAATGCAAAAATGCCTTCTGCAGCAAGTGGTGCTCCAAAAATGTTTCCAACAAATCTGGAGTAATTTGACCAGTTTGTACCGAATTCAAACTCCATTACAATACCTGTTGCCACGCCTATCACAAAGTTAATAGCAAAGAGTTTTGCCCAAAAATCCGCCATTTTTTTGTAGATTTCATCGTTGGTTTTAAAATACATATATTCAATAATTGCAATAAGCACGCCCAAGCCTATCGTTAATGGCGGATAAATAAAGTGAAAGCCAGCAGTAACACCAAACTGGATCCTTGATAATAACTCTGCATCCATAAACCCTACCTCCTAAAGATTAAATATTACATCTTTTAATTTTATCTCGCTCAAGGTTTTGTTTATACAAAATTCTAATTTTTGGAGATTATATGTGAAAGAACAATAGGGGTTAAGCTCGCATGCGTTAGGATCTTCTGTACATAAATTTACAGGTTTATAAGCATCAAATTCTTTAATAATATCAAGAATACTAATCTTGTTTGTATCTAAGTCTTTATTGAACTGAACATGGCCGCCTCTACCTCGTATGGATAACAAGTAACCTTTTCTTACAAGTTTATTGACAATTTTATGCGCAAAGGGTTTTGGTATAAATAAAATACTGCTAATTTCATCCACAGTAGCGCTTTCTATGTTTGATAACAAGCTCAAAACTCTAATTGTATAATCTAATTCACGAGAAATAATATTCATATCTAATAATATAAAAAATATAACAAAAAAAGTCAAGTTAAAAATATCAAAAATTTGTAAATTGATTTGTAATAATTAAAATTCAACATGTAATAATTATTTAATTTTAATTTAATAATATTATTAGTATCAATTAAATAAATTTTATGAAAAGCCTTACGTTTAAAATAATTACTAATTGTTTTTTTATTAGAATTACTAATTGTATATTTATCTAAATATTAATTTTTTTTCTTGACAAATGAAATAATTATACTAAATTATATAATGATAAAGTTATTAAAGTTACAAAGTTATTAAGTAAATTTTATTTAGGAGGTGACTCAATATGAGTCGAACAAGTTTTTTGCTGAATGGTTTCTTATGTTCTTTCTGTCATTAGCAGGTTTGTCTGTGTTTTGTGACTATGCTTGCGCAGCTTCAAGCACACCGCAGCCTGTTGGAAAATGGATAGCTCCAATAATTTTTTTAGGTGCATTTGCTTTGCTATTTCAAGGTTTTATGCATCTAGACCCTCAAAGAAAAAAAGCAAATGAAAAGACAGTTGGAGTTATCACTCTAGTTGTTGGTTTAATGTGGTGGCCTTTTTTGATTGCAATGATTTATGCACAAGGACTTGGACCCATTACAAATTTCGTTACTGGTTTAGCCGGCATGTATGCATTTTTCTTTATAGTTTTAGGTATACTTGAAATATTTTCTCTACCTAAAAAATCTTTAGGTGGAATAGCGATTTTAATTGGCTGGTTAACTTTTGCTTATGCTATGTTTTGGTTGCTAAACGGGTTAAAAGTGAGCTGGGTTTATCACTTTTCTATAGCTTTTGTATGGTTTGTGGCAATGAATTTAGCAGGTTTATTGATGCAAGGTAGAATGAACGAAAAATTAGTTGGGTGGGTAGTAACTTTTGCTGCTTTATATACATTTGCAATCCCAGCAATGTTATGGTCAATGCCTGCAGGAATGCAAGGCCCATTTTAAAAAGAAGGAGTATGTATGAGTTTAGTAAGTTACTTGATAGGTTGCATTATTATTGGCTGGTTATTTGCATTGTTTGTATGGATTACGCCAGATAAACAATAAAAAAGGGGCTTCCAAAGCCCCTAATATTTGACTAAAAAAAGATAATGTGTTAAAAAATATTTATGGAAGTCAAAAGTGTTTTTAGTTTATCTAATCCCTATAAACTAAATTACGTAAAAGAAAAATTAGATACATTTGGAAAAGTTGAAGGTTTAAATTTCGATTACCAATTCTGCAAAACACCAGAGCAAATAATATCTTTTTTACAAGAAAAAATCATTGACTGTGCTATTGTTGATGTTAAGAACTATTTTGATTTAGAATTGGATTTTTTAGATTGGTTTTTTGTAAATATTTATGAAGATTATGACTTTGATGTATTAGTAAGTAATAAAAATAATGAAAACTTTGACAAAATAGAAAAAATAGGTGTTTTGAGTATAAGCCAATGGCTTTATTGTAAAAAGCGTTTCCACACCGACAACATCAATTTTATAAAAGCATTTAAAAATATAAATGAACTATTAACAGAATTTGATTTGGTGATGTTACCCGGTTATTTTACAAATCAAATAGTAAATCATTTTTATATAGAAAAAATCAATATTATTGATTTGCAAAAACCTTCTTTTGAAGGCGCAAGTTGCGTAATTTTTAGAAAGAGGGATGAACGTTTTCTTTTTTTGCGCCAATTTTTTATAAAAAGTGTTTATTTCATAGGCGCAGGTATTGGAGATAAGAAATATGCTACATATGAGGCAATAAGAACGATTAAAAATTTAGATGTTTGTCTTTTTGACAACCTAATGGATCATTCTTTGTTAGATTATTTGCCAGAAGATGCAATTTTAATAGATGTTGGCAAAAGATGCGAACATCATAAATTAAATCAAGCAAAAATCACTGATTTAATAAGTATGTATGCAAGGATGGGCTACAGGGTTGGAAGATTAAAGGGAGGTGACCCATCGATTTTTGGCAGGCTTGCAGAAGAAATAAAGGTCTTGGAAGATTTAAGGATTAATTTTCATATTATTCCAGGAATTAGTACTATCAATGCTTTATCTATTAAAAGCGGGATAATTCTAACAAGAAGGGAAATTAATAGAGGTTTTTGTGTTTTATCCGCAATTAAACACAAAGGTGCAACAGCCGAATTTAACAGAAAAGAGCTTGATAGTTTACCGCTAATTTTTTTTATGGGAGTTAGAGTAATAGGCAAAATTAGCAGCTCTTTGATTAATGATGGCTATTTGCCTCATACAAAAGTAGCTGTGGTATTTTGCATTGGCACAGAACAGGAATTTGAAATTAGAGGAACTTTATCAGACATAGCAAGCAAAATTAACGATTTAAAAGGACAATTGCTTTTCGATAATCCCCCAGGTATTTTTATTGTGGGAGAGATTTCAAATTTTTTTTACCAAAGATCAGGTTTGCTTCAAGACAAAAAAATTTTAGTGCCGACGCCATTTGATGACAAATTGTATTTTAGTTTTAAAGATATCGGGGTTAATTTGTTTTCTTATAATTTAAACATTAAATACAAAATTACTAAAGAAATTTTGGAAAAAATAATAAGTTTTCAAGCTATCGCTATTTCTCATGCAAAATTAGCAAAAGCTCTAATGGAAACTTTATTTGAGCAAAAAAAAGATATTCGCACGTTGCCTCAATTAATAACCCAATCCGATAATGTCTTTAATTTTTTTAAGCACTACGGATTGTATTGCATTAAAGATATTGATTCAATAAGTGGTCTTGATATATGTTTTATTTATAACAATAATTATTGTATGGATTTATTAAAATTATTGTCGCAGAAGAATAAAATATCTTCAATAAAAATTGAAGGCCGTACATACAAGACAGATGTATTAACAGCATTTGATATGATCTACTTTGAGTGTATTGAACAATATTATGAATTTGTTGATTTATATGGCGTAAATAGTTTAAAAGATAAAATAATTTTATCAATAGATAAATCAATCTCAACATTAATCACGTCTAAAAAAAACCAAAGTTTTATTTCAATATTTGATAAAACGAATTTTAAATTTAATATTGCTCGTCTATTAAATTTTCTTAAAAAATAAGAAATAATTATATTAGATTAAAAAAATTCAATTTTGTTTTATTGTATAATTTTGTAACATAATTTAACATCAAAAATCAGTAATTATAATAATAAATTATATTTAAATAAAAAAAACTTATTATATCATATTTATGATTTTACTATTGTGAAAGTTTAAAATAAGTATAGTAAAAAAATACAATTAATTGTATTTTTTATATTGACTTTTACTATATTAGAGCATATTTTTAGATATAAGATAATTACTGTTATTTGTTAAAGTGTTTAGTTACTTATACTAAAAGGAGGTTTTAGATGGCAGGCACAAAACACAAAACGCCTCTTTTAGATGACCTAAAAGAAGGCAAATGGCCAAGCTTTGTAAAAGAGCTTGAAAGGGCTGCAAACAAAAGCCCAAGGACAGAGGATTTGATTGGTCTTCTGGAGAAATCTTATGAGGATAGGATACCTCATTGGAAACATGGTGGAATGGCAGGTGTGAAAGGCTATGGTGGTGGTGTAGTTGGTAGATTTTCTGATGAACCTAATGAATTCCCGGGTACTCAAGAATATCATACAGCCAGAATAAACCAGATAGAAGGTTTTTTTTACACATCAGACATACTAAGAAAATTGGCAGATATTTGTGATGAACATGCTGGCGGTTTATTTAATTTTCATGGTTCAACAGGCGATATTCAAATTCTTGGTTTTAAGCAAGAAGAAGCAGAGGATTTATTTCAAAAGTGTGCAAAATTAGGCTTTGATTTAGGAGGCAGTGGTTCCGCGCTTCGAACACCTAGTTGCTGTGTTGGGCCGGCAAGATGTGAATGGGCAAATTACGATACGCTTCATATTACAGATAACTTAACTAGAGAATTTCAGAATGAAATACATAGACCTACATTCAACTACAAATTTAAAATTAAATGTGCCGGTTGTCCCAATGATTGTATAGCATCTGGTGCTAGATCCGACTTATCCATTGTAGGCGTCTGGAAAGACAGTATTAGAATTGACCAAAAAGAAGTGGCAGAATATGCGAAAAAATTTGATATAGAAAAGTATGTTGTAAATAAATGTCCTACGCATTGTATGTCTTATGCAGACGGTAAACTAGCCATAGATGATTCAAATTGCGTTAAGTGTATGCATTGTATAAATTCTATGCCAAAAGCTTTGAGACCTGGTTTAGAAAAAGGTGCTCAGATTAGAATTGGCGCTAAGGTTCCAATGGTGCAAGGACCTAGGTTGGGGTTTATTCTTGTGCCATTCTATGATGTGAATAAAGATAAAGAAGAAGATTATGCTTTCTTGAAGGATTTGATTCAAAAAATTTGGGATTTTTGGGATGAATACGGCACAAATAGGGAACGCGTTGGAGAACTTATTCAGAGGGTAGGTGTGGGTAACTTCCTTGAAGCAATTGGACTTGATCCGTTACCAGAAATGGTAGAGCATCCAAGAGCAAACCCATTTATTAAATTTGAAGAATATTTAGTGCCAGATGAAGAAGAGAGTAAGGAGGGTTAAGCTATGCCAGATGTAGATAAAGGAACAGTAAGAATAACTGATATTGGGCCACCTAACTATGAAAATTTTTTACCACCGATAGTAAAAAGAAACTATGGTAAATGGCTTTATCATGAAATACTTAAACCCGGAGTAATGGTCCACGTATCAGAATCAGGCGAAAAGTTATATACCGTAAGAGTGGGATCTACTAGAATAGTAAGCAGTGATTTTGTAAGAGATATTTCGAATATTGCTGATAAATACTGTGGGGGTTACTTAAGGTTTACGACAAGGAATAATTTAGAGTTTTTGCTTGACAAAGAAGAAAATATTGAACCATTAATTAAAGAAGTTCAAGCCCTTGGTTTTCCAGTGGGAGGAATTGATCACTCTTTGGGAAATATTGTGCATACGCAAGGTTGGCTACATTGCCATACGTCAGCTAGCGATGCTTCAGGCGTAGTTAAAGCTTTAATGGATGAGTTTTACGATTATTTTGTTGGGGATAAATTGCCAGCAAAAGTAAGGATGGCATTTGCTTGCTGTCTAAATATGTGTGGGTCTGTAGGTGCTTCAGATATTGCAATTGTTGGTATGCACAGAAGGCCACCGACAGTTATGGCTGATAGAGTAAAGGATCTGTGTGAAATTCCAAGTACAATAGCTGCATGCCCTGTTGATGCAGTAAGGCCAAAGACTATAAACGGTAAACCATCAGTTGAAATTGATGAAGATAGATGCGTTTATTGTGGTAATTGCTATACTGTATGTCCTGCGCTTCCAATAGCAGACCCGTTAAATGATGGATTGGCAATATTTGTTGGAGGAAAAGTGGCTAATTCTAGAACTAAGCCAACTTTCTCAAAGCTTGCAGTACCGTGGCTTCCCAACAATCCACCTAGATGGCCAGAAGTTATAGAAGCTGTAAGAACAATTTTAGAAGCTTACAAAGATGGTGCTAAAAAAGGCGAGCGAGTTGGAGAATGGATTGAAAGGATAGGTTGGCCAAAATTTTTTAAGATAACAGGATTTGAGTTTACCAAGTATCATATTGATGATTTTAGGCTTGGAGAAGCAACTATGAATTATTCTAACTATGCGAGACTATAAGGAGTTTATCATGACTGATGAGCAAAAACAAAAGATAAAAGAATTTACAGTTAATTTAGTAAAAGAATATCATGGCAAGAAAAGATTTAAACCTTTAGACTTAGAAAGAGAAATTGAGCAAAACTTTCAAAGCGAAAATATAACGCGAAAGGATGCTAAGGCCATTATTAAAGAACTTACAGATAATGGTGATTTGATTTATGGATACGCAGGTGGGAGTTTTTTGGCCTTGCCGGAAGATCGAACATAAAATGAAGGAGATTTTATGGCACTTGTAAAGGTTAAAAAGAGTATTAAGAGTTTTAGCAAACCAACTGGGACTGAGTATTCTTCAGATAGGCCTATTTATGTAGAAAAGCGTCCACCATGTTCTGATACTTGTCCAAATGGCGAACAGGTGAGAGAATTTTTGCAATATATAGCTCAAGCTCAAGATTATGGTAGAACTTACGAAGAGGCACTTGAAGGCGCTTTTTACATTATAGCTCAAACAAACCCAATGCCAGCGACAACAGGTAGAATTTGCCCACATCCTTGTGAGTCAAGATGCAACAGAAAAGATAAAGATAGTTCTGTCAATATTAATGCTTGCGAAATGTTTATTGGTGATTTTGCTATACAAAATAAATTACCTCTAAAAAAACTCGATGAAATATATGAAGCAAAAGTAGCGATAATAGGATCAGGACCGTCTGGTTTATCTGCTGCATATCATCTAGCTAGAAGAGGTGTTAAGGTAACAATATTTGAAAAAGAAGAAAAACCAGGCGGTTTGCTGTACTATGGCATACCACATTTTAGGTTGCCAAAAGAAATTGTCAGTGCAGAAATACAAAGAATTATCGATTTGGGTGTAGACATAAAATTAGGTAAAGCTATTGGGAAAGACATTCAAATTGAAGATTTACAAAAAGAGTTTGACTGCATTTATATTGCAACAGGTGCTTATAAACCAGAAAAACCAAATCTAAAAAATATTGATTCTATAAAAGGCGTGTATAGCGGTTTAGAGTTTTTGTATCGTTTTGCAAATGGCGAACGCATAGATATTGGAGACAATGTTGTGGTTGTAGGTGCAGACACAGCAGCAGACGCAGCTATGATTTGCAAAAGATTGGGTGCAAATGTTGTGTTCGCTTACAGAAGAACTGTGCCTGACAAAGAAACCTTTGACAAAAAAGCCTCAAGAGAAGCTATAGATGCGTATGAAGAAGGTATTACATTTCAGTTCGCAACGGTTCCCACTGAACTTGTAAGTGAAAATGGTAAACTGACAGGCGTTAGATTTCAAAAAATAAAAGTAGGTAAAAAAGATGAACGTGGCCATGCAGCACAAGTAGAAGAAATTGGCGAACCTTTTTTTGTAAAAGCTGATACGCTTATTTATTCAGTTGGCCAGAAACCTGATTTTAGCGGTTTTGAAAAATTGTTTGGCCAACAAACAGAAGGTTTTGTTAAAATCAAAGATAACTATCAGATAGAAGGACAAGATAAAATTTTTGCTGGTGGTGATGTTGTAGGTCCAAGATTGATGTATGTGACGACGGCCATTGGCCACGGATTTGCTGCAGCGGTTAACATGTTAGAATATTTAAGCGGAAAAAAGATTATAGAACAAGACACCAGAAAAGTAATTGAATCTGATAAAATGCATTTGGATTTATACGAAACAAAGCCGCGACATGAAAGACAGTTTAGAGATCCAAACGAGCGTATTAAGGATTTTAAACCATTTATGAATGGTTTATCAATGGATGATTTCATAGAAGAAACAAAGCGATGTATGAGTTGTGGTCTGTGCTTTGATTGTGGTAACTGTTTTACTTATTGTTCGCACTCTAGTGTTAAAAAGTTGCCCAAAGGTCAACATTATGAGTTTCATTTAGAAACTTGTGATGGATGTATGAAATGTTTTGAGAATTGCCCATGTGGTTATATAGAAAAAATGTAAAAAAAGGAGGATTAAATGGCTTATTTAGATTTTAATGGCAAAAAAATTGAAGTAGATGATGAGGGATATATTCAACATCAAGAAGAATGGAGCAAAGAATTAGCTGAATTTATGGCAAAGCAAGACGGTATAGAGTTAAAAGATGAACATTGGAAGCTTATTGATTATATCAGAGATTATTTTAAAGAATATCAAGTTGCCCCTTCAATTAGGGCTGTTGCAAAAAAAACTGCCGAAGTTTGCAATTTACCTAACGTTAGAGAAGGCAATAAATATATCTATGTATTGTTCCCTGAAGGTCCAGCAAGACAACTTGTAAGATATGCAGGTTTATCAAAGCCAACGGGTTGTGTATAAAAAGTTTGCAAAGAAGCGAAAAAAATTTTTTCGCTTCTTTTTTGGGGGGTAACGATGGAAAATTTGGATTTTGTTAGTTTTATATATGTTATTTTGACATATATTGCTTTTGCAATTTTAATAGTTGGTATTGTATGGAAAATTGTTGTATATGCTAAAACACCTATGCCTGTGAAAATTCCTTTAACACCAGCTCCTAAAACAAAAACAGGTGCTTTTTTTAGAGTGCTTGGTGAAGTGTTTTTCTTTAAAAGCCTTTATCGTTCAAATAAAAGCACTTGGATAGGTGGCTATGTTTTTCATGTAAGTTTAGCTATCGTTTTAATTCAACACGTTTTAAGGCATTATGTGTATGATTTTTATAACGGCAATCCGCCTCAATGGTATAATCTGCTTGTACCAATAGGTTTTGTGTTTGGTGTTTTAATGCTTATAAGTCTAATTTATTTATTTTTAAGACGAATCTTTGTAGAAAGGGTAAAGTTTATTAGTGTATTGTCTGACTATTTTATACTTGTTTTACTTATGCTTATTACTATAGCTGGACTATCAGAAATAGCTTTTCAACCTGCAAACGCTCTTGAAAAAACCGTAGTTCAACTAGATGTTTTTTTTAATAGATTACTAGTATTTATGCCAGTTAATATACCGCATAACCCATTTTTCTTATTACACTATTCATTAGTTTTAATACTGCTTGCTTACATACCATTTAGTAAGATTATGCATTTTGTAGGTATATTTTTTAGTCCAACTTTGTCTATGAGTGATGATGTAAGAGAAAACAGGTATATAAATGAAAAAACAACAAGGTTAACAATTTAGGAGGGGCAAAGGTGTCAAAAGAACATTATCGTATTCACAAATTAACGGGCAAGATAAAAGCCCCTAGTTTATTAAGAAAAGGTATTCAAGCAACAGAATTTACTTTTCCAGCGCTCGAAGAAGATATGGAGACTTTAGGGTTTCCAAGAAAGCTTCAAGAAGGTTGGCAAGATAAGGCTATTGGTGTTTTTAAAGAGCTTTTAGATAATAATAAGGCTTTAAAAACATATATGGATATTTGTGTTAGATGTGGAGCTTGCACTGATAAATGTCAATTTTTTTTAGGCAGTGGTGATATCAACAATACGCCTGTTGGTAGAGCAGAGTTGATGCGTAAAGTTTATAGGTATTATTTTACGCCATTTAGCTCAAAAGGCGCAAAAGAACCATTTAATGAGCATGTGTTAAAACAATGGCAATCATACTTTTATCAGTGTTCTGAATGCAGAAGGTGCGCATATTTTTGCCCATACGGCATAGATACTGCAGAAATTACAATGGCTGCAAGAGAAATAATGGATTCAATTGGTGTTGGCGAAAAGTATGCAACAAATACAATCACTCAGGTTTATAGAACAGGTAACAATATAGGTATAGATGCAAATGCTCTAAAAAACACAATTGCAGAGTTTGAGGAAGATTTAAAAGCTGAGACAGGTAAAGACATAAGAATTCCAATAGATGAAGAAGGTGCAGATGTTCTTCTTGTTCCACCATCGGCTGACTTTTTTGCAATACCCCATATTGAATCAATGTTTGGCTATGCAAAAGTATTCTACAAAGCAGGCATTAGCTACACGTTGTCTTCATACGCTTCAGAAGCCGCCAATTTTGGTATGTTTATTGGAAGTTATACAAATACAAAAGAAATAAATAGACGTATTTGGGACGAAGCAAGAAGGTTAAAAGTTAAAAGAGTGATTATAGGTGAGTGCGGACATGCATGGAGAGCAGCTTACAATTATTCAAATACGATGAATGGACCTTTTGATTTCTTAGATTCAAAATACCCGCAGCCTTCCCATATATGTGATTTTACGCTTGGATTAATAAAAGATAATGTAATAAAAGTAGATAAAACAGCAAATGATGACAAAATTGTAACCTATCATGATCCATGTAACGTTGCAAGGGCATCACGTATGGGTACACAGCCAGGAGACCAGTTTAGTATACCCAGAGATCTAATCAAGGCAGTATGTAACAATTTTGTTGATATGCAAGAAAACGCAATAAAAGCAAAAACTTTTTGTTGTGGAGCGGGTGCTGGTTTGCTTACAGATGAGATAATGCAAACACGTATAAATGGTGTTATGCCAAGAATGCAGGCTTTTAAGGAAGTCGTAGACGCTCATAATGTGAATTTTTTTGCTACAATATGTGCTATATGCAAAACACAATTTTATGCAATGTTTCCATTATATGGTTTTGAAAGGGACTGGGTAGGTGGTATACATCAGCTTGTGAGTGCTGCAATCGTATTGTAGTGGGAGTTATTATGTACAAAGTATTATTTCATATTGAGTTAGATAATACTGAACCATTAAAGGTTGCATTTGCGAATATAAAAAATCTTCTGAAGGAGATAGATGAGGCTCAGTGCGATATAGAACTTGTTGCCAACTATAAAGGTCCACTGTTATTTTTAAGAAAGAATATCGATATACAGATGCACAATGATATAATACAGCTTAGTAAAATTGGTGTAAAATTTTTAATGTGCAATAATTCGTTAAATAACTTGCGTATCAATAAAGATGATTTAATTAAAGAAGCGGGAATTGTGTCATCTGGTATTTTAGAAATTGTTAAACGTCAGTCTGAAGGTTATGCTTATATTAGAACTTAAATTAAGGAGTTACAAATGGACAGAAAAATAAAAAAATTATCAATAATTATTTCAAGGAATGGTTTTGAAGAAGTATTACCAGGACTTATTATGGCAAATGGTGCAAGAATGGAAGGCATAGATGTGATGTTATTTTTTACATCTTTTGGGCTGGATGCTATAATTGAAAAAACTATGGATAATTTACCTTTAATCAACAAAACGCATCCTGATCTTACAATAGAAGGTTTTAAACAAGCAATGGAAAAGTTTGATTTTCCCAGTATTAGAGAGTTTATTGAGATGATACATGATTCGGGGGCAAAGATATATGCATGCAGGGCAACTGTTGATCTTTGGGGTATAAAAAAGGAAGATTTTTGCCCTGAAGTGGATGACATTATATCTGTTGGACAGTTTTATACATTTTCAGATGATGCTCAGATAATATTTACTTAAAATGGCTTATTTTCCTATTTTTGTAGAACTTGAAAATAAAGAAATAGTGGTAATAGGGGCAGGCGAGATTGCGTTGAGAAAAATTTTATCTCTGCTGCCCTTTAACCCTAAAATAACTGTTGTGGCTAAAGAAATAAATGAAGAAATAAAGAGATTGTATGATTTAAACAAAATTGATTTAAAAATTAAATACTTTGAAGAAAGCGATATTAAGAATGATGCATTTTTTGTGATCGTTGCAGTAGATGATTTGGGTTTACAAATGCATATTGCAAATATTTGCAAGCAGAAAAACATACTTGTTAATAGTGTTGATAAACCCCAATATTGTAGCTTTATTTTTGGTTCAATTATTCGTAAAAAAGATTTGGTAATTGGCATAAGTACATCATCTAAGGCTCCAGCTGTTTCAAAAGTTTTGAAAGAATATTTACTACAATGTTTGCCTGATAATATTGAAATTTTAATTGAGAAGGTTAATAAATTGAGGAAAGTTAATTTCGAAACCATGCAAGCTACTATAAAAGATTTTTTTAACAATGTTAGAAATTAATGTACCACGCATTTATATTAGCGCTATAAAAAAAAGCTCGGGTAAAACAACTGTAGCTATAGCTCTTTCAAAAATTTTATCTAGAAAATACAATCTTCTTACATTCAAAAAGGGACCAGATTATATTGATCCTATGTGGCTTGAGTGTGCAAGCAAAAACTATTGTTATAATTTAGATTTTTTCTTTCTAAAAGAAAATCTTTATAGTTATTTTGTAAATAAAATCAAACAAAGTAATTGCAATTTTTGTCTTATTGAAGGCAATCATGGTTTGTTTGATGATATTCATTTAGATGGAAAAACAAGCAATGCAAGTTTGTCTAAAGTTACAAAAACGCCTATTATACTAGTTATTGATGTTAGCGAATTTGGGAGAAGTATAGCAGCTGTACTACAAGGCTTTGTAAATTTTGATAGAGATGTTTTTATAGGCGGTGTTATTTTAAATAAAATTCAATCAGCTCGACAAGAGAATAAGCTAATTGAGGCAATAAAAAAATATGTTAATATACCAGTTTTAGGTGTTTTGCCACAACAAAAACAATCTATTGATCAAAGGCATCTAGGACTTTCATCAACAATGCCTATAGAAAAAAAACAAGAATTAATTGAAAATATTGCTGACAATTTAGAAAAATACATGGATATACAAGAAATTATACATATTGCAAAACAATCACCTAAGCTTTATGTCGATGAGTGTAAATTAGCTATAAAAAAATTAAACAAACATGTTAGGTTAGCCATTGCATATGATGAAGCGTTTAATTTTTATTACAACCACAATTTAGAAAATTTACAGTTAATGGGTATAGAAATAAAAAAATTTTCTCCAATGCGCGATGAGATGCCTGTTGCAGATGCTTTATACATTGGTGGAGGTTTTCCTGAATTATTCTTAAAAGAACTACAAAATAATGAAAACATTCGCAAACAGATAAACAAATTAGCAAAGGAAGGCATGCCAATATACGCTGAATGCGGGGGGCTGATGTATTTAACAAATAGTATATACTACAATGACATTATTGGAGAAATGTGTTCGGTGTTTGATTTGCAAACGCATATATCCAAAAAGCCCATTGGCCATGGATATACTGTATTATTGCCAAAAAACAAAGAAAGTTTTATAGGCGATAAAAAGATTTATGCACATGAATTTCACCATGCTTTCTTCCCTGTGTTTAGTGGAATTAATTGTTTTTTTAATATTGAAAGGGGATACGGTATAAATGGTACTTGCGATGGAGCAGTAAAAAATAATGTTTTAGCAGGATTTTCTCATATTTTTGACTATAATAATGATTTTTTTTACAATTGGATTAAATCGTGTACTTGATTTATAAATAATTAATTGTATAATTAAAAAAGTATGTTATCAAAAGCAACTAGTTGGTTTGTAGAAGGTTTTAGACTATTCAAGTTAGGTTGGTCTGTTTTTTTGCTTCAAACATTGTTTATATTTATTACAATAGCAGTTTCTTATCTAATGAAAATATTTGTTTTGTCTATATTTTTATACATTATACAGATACTTTTAACAGCAGGCATGTTTATTAGTTTTTATAATCTAAAAAACTCACG
Source organism: Desulfurella sp. (assembly GCA_031960885.1). GTDB lineage: Bacteria > Campylobacterota_A > Desulfurellia > Desulfurellales > Desulfurellaceae > Desulfurella. Next base: position 21,179 of record JAVRLY010000001.1, read on the forward strand.
AAAAATAACATTTGATAATCTATTTGATGGTTTTTCATATAATTTGTCTGGTTTAATTATGCTAAGTATTATTTTTTTACTTTCTAGTTTAGTTGTGTCTTACTTATTAGTCCAATTTGTAAATGTCAACAATATAATTAACTACAAACAGATAGCTATAAAAAACTATACACCAATTTTTTTAATAGCTATATTAGATGCAATAATCAATTTCATATTAATGCTTTCTATGCCATTTGTGGCAATAAAAAAACTAAATGTGTTTGAATCTATTCGAAAAAGTGTTGTTATTTGTTTAAGACATTTAATATCGATTGTTATTCTGCTTTTTATCTTTTTTGTGCTTGGCGTCTTTGCTACATTTTCTATTATTGGCTGGTTAATATTGTTTCCTGTAGGTATTGGTTCAATATTTGCAATCTTTCATGAAAACTACGATATATAAAATGGAATTTTGTCATTCTTGGCTTTATAAAGCAATTCATCGGCTCTTTGTATAATAGATTCAAACGTATCATTTAATCTGATAGATGTAGCTCCTATTGAGGTGCTAACACTCATATTATCTAATTTTATATTAAAAGCTGATATAATCTTTCTGAGGTAAGGCTCAATTTTACTAAGAGTAGTATGTGGCAAAATTACAGAAAATTCATCGCCACCCCACCTGCACACTATATCGCTTAAGCGTGAGCTTGCTATCAAAATTTCTGCGAAATTTTTTAGTATTTCGTCGCCCTTTAAGTGACCGTATGTGTCATTGATGTATTTGAAATTATTTATATCAATCATACAAATAGAAAATATGTAGCCATACCGCTCAAATCTGCACAACTCTTTTTTTAAAGATTCTTCAAAGTATCTGCGGTTATGTAATTTTGTTAGGTGATCTTTATAAGCCATATCAATAAGAGTATTTATGAAGGTAGTGTATTTTTGGTGCATATCAACTTCATTTAATGTAGATATCTTTTTGCATATTTCATCCAAAAAACGTATATTTAAACCTTTTTGCATTACTACCTCCAACAATTATGTTTGATGCGTGCAAGTATACCAAAATTATTTTGACCAATCAATAAAAAAATGATAAAATTTTAAAAAATGTTTGAGTTTAAAAATGTAGTAGTAGAAAAAAAGAAAGAAAGGGTTATAGAAAGGGCAAATTTTAAGCTTGAGCAAACAGGTTTAGTATGGCTTAGAGGTCCTTCTGGTAGCGGAAAGTCTACTATTTTAAGGATAATGTGTATGCTAGAAAGCCCAACATACGGCGATGTTTTATATAAAGGTTCATCAATATATGACCTAGATATACCTACTTTTAGGTCAAATTGTATTTATGTGCCGCAAATGCCTATCCTTGGCCAAATGGATGTAATTGAATGCATTAAATTACCATTTACATTTAGAACAAACTCAAAAAAAACTTTTAATGAAAAAAAACTTTACGATTTATTAGAATATTTTGAATTGAATGATGCCCTATCTAAAAACATTACGCAGCTTTCAGGTGGGGAAAAATTGCGCATTGCACTAATTCGAGCCATTCTTCTTGATTCAGAGTGTTTGCTGTTAGATGAGCCAACAAGCGCGCTTGATTTACCAATGGAACGAAAAACTATCCAATTGCTAAAAGAGCTATCTGAAAAAAAACTTATTATTGCATCATTTCATACAGATTCAATAAAAGCGTTTTGCACACAAATTATTACAATTGAGAATCGACATGCAAGCGCAAGTTGAAACAATCTCATTAATTCAACTAATTATTTCATATTCAATGCTATTTGTTATTTTTTATGTAAACTATACAGAAAAGCTTAAACTGACGAAAGATATTGTTTTTTCTTTTTTGCGAATGAGTGTTCAATTGCTTCTAATTGGGTATATACTTAAGTTTATCTTCCAGATAAACAATACTTTTATAGTACTTATATATTATGCTATTATGGTTTTATTTGCTGCTAACATAGTAAAACAAAGGACAAAAGTGACATTTGCGCATGCTGGTGTAATAATGTTTGGAACAATTTTCATAGCAGGATTGATTGTTACAATTTTTATATCTGTTGTTAGTATTGGATTAAATAACCCATTTGAAGCGAGATATTTTATTCCTTTAGCTGGTATGATAGTAGGAAATTCAATGAATTCTACCACAATTGCAGTTGAGCGTTTTTTTAGTGAAATAAAACAAAACAGGCAGTATGTTGAAGAATTGCTTGCTTTGGGTGCATTATCAAAAGAAGCTGCTTTGGAATTTAAACAAAAAGCTTTTAGAGCAAGTCTTGCGCCGCAGCTTGCGAGTGTTAGCGCAATGGGCGTTGTAAGCCTTCCCGGCATGATGACAGGTCAAATATTATCTGGTATAAGCCCCACAGAAGCGATTAAATACCAAATGGTAATCTTGCTTGCCATTAATACAGCTATCTGTTTTTCAGTGTATATACTGCTATCTTTTGAACAAAAAAAGTTTTTTAACTCTCTTTCTCAATTAAATATCTAAAGTATTATTAGGTATATCATATGACATATTATCAATATCCAATTTAAGGTTTTCTAGCCATACGTAAAATTTTTCTATATTATCTTTGCCTTTTATAAAAGCTCCGTGCTGGGGCGCTATCATTTCAATGTCTAGTTTTCTTGCCATATCTACCCATTTGTTTATAGCCGTTTTACTTGACATATATCTTTTGTGAAAACCGAGCATATATTGAGTGTGATTGTCAAAATCTTCTACAAAGGTATAGTTTTGGCCAAGTGATGCGCCTAAATCTCCGCTGTATAAAATTTTTGATATAGGGTCATAAATTTGAAAGTTTCCGGGTGAGTGCAAAAAATGCGCTGGGAGTATGTAAAGTTCACATTCGCCAAGTTTAATTTTTCCACCTTCATCTGCTAAACCTATAAGTTTATTAACAAATATTGAGTCAACGCCAATATGTGGCAAAAATCTTATCCACAGATTTGATATCAAGGCTTTCGTTTTAGGTAATGTCATTAACTATCCATTTATAGCAGAAACAATATCTGGATCTTGATGTGATAAGAAAATATAAGTAATATTGCCTATTCCGCTTAAAGCGCCTATTTCTGTTAATACATGTTTGAATACTTTGTGTCCACCTGGGTCTAAGATAATACTTTTTTTGTTATCAACGATTAAATGTACGTTTGCTTGTACCATTTGGCCGCTACCAAAATCTTCAAGCAGAATATTTTGGTGAAAACCGTTATCAAATAGCATTGTATTATTTCCCATAAAAACCTCCTTATTTAATTTTTTTAATATTAATAAAATTGACTATAATTGTCAAGAATATAATAAATGAAAATAATAATTTCTTATACTCTGCTACCTAACATTAATCAATAAAGATGATTTCTTTTTTGGTAACATACATTGGTGGAGCTAAGGGGGATCGAACCCCTGACCTCTTGGCTGCCAGCCAAGCGCTCTCCCAGCTGAGCTATAGCCCCAAAACCTTTAGAATACTAAACAAAAATTACTTTTTTGTCAATTGCTTTTTTACAATATTAAGGAATGATTGTGTGTTTTTGCCAATCAATGTGTCAAATGCCATCTAAAGTTGATAGCCTTAGGTGGCATAATTTTTGGGGATTTTACTACTTCTTTACTCCTTTTCCAGGACCTTCTGGTGCACCCTTTTCTGTCGGTTCACCAGCTTTTACCCATGCATCAAAGCCACCTTCGAGGTTAACTACATTATCGTAGCCCAATTCTTTTAATTCATAAGCTACTATAACACCTCTACCACCAGTTTTGCAATAAACCAAATAGAATTTATTTTTGTCTGGAAACCATGTTGGAGCTTGAAAATCAATTAAACCCCTTGGAGCCCAAATTGCACCTGGTATGTGGCCAGCAGCATATTCTGGGTATTCTCTTGCATCTAAAACAATATAGCCTTTTTGTATAAGGTCTTTTGCTTCTTGTACGCTTACATTGTGGACGCATGTTTTTGCTTCTTTAATCTTTTTTTCTGCAAGTTCGGTTAAGCTGTAAGCGTACTTTAGGGGCATTGATGCAAGAAAACTAACTAATGCTAACAAAACCAAAAAACGTTTCATAAAAGCACCTCCTTTAATTTTATTACATAGATTATACAATTATGTTATTATAATGCAATAAAATTTCTGATTAAATTTACTTTATTTTTTCAACCAGATTATAAGCATTGCTTATACAGTCGTTAAATCCAACACCATAGAAAGCATTGCCAACAAAGTAAATTCCTCTATGTTTTGATTCAAATGTCTGCAAATCATTTATTATTTGTTTATGATTCATTAAATATTGCGGTATTGCGTGAGTGTATTTTATAATTTTGTAATATTCAAATGGCGCATAGATATTTGCACTTCGTTGTAATTCTGCAATACTGCATTGCAATATCTCTAAATTATTTTTGAAAATAACAGATGGCCTTAAGGCTCCACCCAAAAACATTCTAACCAAAAACCTGTCTTCATGGCTTCTATATTTAAATATACTTGAATCAAAAAGAACACCAATTGTATAATTAATTTTGTTTAAATCAAACAAGTAGCCATAAGAGTCAGTGGCACTGTTTGCAAATTTTTTATCAAACCCTAGTGCAGATAATACTATTGGTGAATACGGTATAGTTTTTAGTTCATCAGATAAATCTTTATCTAAATTGTATATAATATCTGCTGCTATATAAGCAGGTGTTGCTAGTACTACATAATCTGCTTCAAAGCAATCTATGTTTGTATACACCTTAAAAATAGATTTTTTCTCTATAGACTTTACACAATGGCCATTTAAAATATTGAGACTTTTGGATAAATGATCTATAAATGACTGCATACCATCTTTGAAAGAGTACAATTGTTTTGTTAAAGAACCCGACGCAACAGTTGCACTGGCTTTCTTTTGTCTAATTAATTTTATTAGGCCTTTGATTAAAGAGCCATACATAGACTCTATTTCTTTTATTCGCTTAAAGTTAGACATTATGCTCATAGTATATGGGTCTGCTGCATATATGCCAAGCGACATGGGTCCGATTAATTTATCCAAAAATTCTTTGCTAAGGCGCCTAATAACAAATTCAGCTACAGTTTCATCGTCGTAATTTGGTTTAACAAAAGGTTCTTTTAGCAATGCTAATTTTGATTTTAAGCTCAAAAAATTATCTAATATTAATTTTTGCTGTTTTTGAGGTATTTCATAGAGCCTTCCATCAAATATAAATTTTTTGTTTGATGATTCGTTGGCTTGTATTAAGTTTTGTGAAAATCCAGCTTGTTCAATGAATTTGATAGTTGTTTCATTATATAAAAAACCATTTGGCCCGGCTTCGATTAAATAACCATTTTCTTTTATAGTGCGAATTTTGCCACCATTATGTTTTTCTTTTTCCAAAACCAAAACATCAAAACCCTCTTTTTTTAGTAAATATGCACAAGCAATACCAGATATGCCTGTTCCAATAACAATTACTTTTTTCATATATACTTTCCTAAAATTTTATTTAATACTTCTATAAATTCATCATCATCATTGAAACAATTCAATCGCGTAAGTTTTATATTTAGGCTTTTTGCTATATTTGCATAAACAAAATCTATTTCGTAAATTGTTTCTGTGTTGTCTGTTACAAAACTAACTGGCACAATAAGTACATTTTTTTCTTTTAGGGATGCTAATATCGTGGTAGTTGAAGGCTCAAGCCATTTTATGGGTCCAAGCTTGGATTGAAACGCAATGTAGTAATTTTTCATATTAAGGTTTTTTGCTATCATGTCACAAAAAATATACGTGTCTTTTTCATATGATTCGCCTTTTGCTATCTTAACAGGCAAGCTATGGTTAGAAAATATAACCGCATCAGGTTTAATCTCTATGTACTTATCGCTGACTTTTTGAATGTAAAAGTCAACAAATTCTTCAAAAACGCTAAGCGGCGGTAGAATCTTTTTTGGCCTTAACGCAAATAACGACCCATAAAGCGTTTTTGAGTATATTGTGTATAATGGTAAAATTAGTCTATTTTGGCTGTATGAGCAAATCGGTTTTGAGTATGAAAAACAATAGTCTACAGCCTTTTGCGTGATATTTTGTAGTTTTTTTGCTTGAGAGATAGTAATTGAAAGCAGTGGGGAAGGTGCTTTTTTTAATATTTTACAAGTAGAAAAAGCGCGACTTAGCATTAGAGTGGCAAACATCTTTAGCAGAATAGGGTTTTTGATATTTGATATGTGTGGGTCGCTAAACATTTTATACAAAAAAGTAAAACATTCAGTTTTCTTTGATACGTAGCCTAAATTAACTATTGTTATATTCATGGACTACATCAACGAGAAATTTTAAGTTGTCTTGTGGCGTTTGAGGTAACACACCATGCCCTAAGTTAAAAATATGTATATTGCCTTGCATTTGGTCTAGTAAATTTATTGCATGATATTTTATAGTGTTTTTATCCGCAAACAATATAGTGTTATCCAAATTACCCTGAAGACATTTGTTTGTTTTTTTTGATATTATAGGCAAATCAACCCTCCAATCAAAACTGTATGCATTTGCAGGCAATGCTAAAATATAGTCCAATAAATGATTTGCACAAGTGGCAAAGTAGATAGAAGGTTTTTTAAGAGCTTTCAGTATTTTAAGGTTATAGTCAAAAACGTATTTTTTATAAACACTTGGCGATAAAATACCAGCCCAGCTATCAAACAATTGGTAACAATCGCACCCACTTTCAAGTTGATTGTTTAGGTAATCAATAGTGAGATTTGTTAATACATCTATTAGTTTAGCAAATTTTTGTGGCTCTTGATAAATAAAAGCTTTTGGAGAGTAAAATTTTGTATCATTAAAAAGGTAGCAAAACAATGTAAATGGCCCAGCTGCAAAACCAATAAGTGGTTTTTTCGTATATGTTTTTACTAGTTTTATACCTTCAAAGACAAAATCCAATTTGTTTGATAATCCATTGTAATGTATGTTGTTAATATCTATATCAACTAACGGAGAGCTACCATCGTGATAAAAAATTTTGGCATTTATAGCCAAAAGCGGGATTAATATATCAGAAAACAATATAGCAGCATCGACATTTAAAACATCAATAGGCAATAGCGTTGTTTTAGCTATTATTTCAGGTATAGTGCACATTTGCAAAAAAGTATAATTTCGCCTTAGTTCACGGTACTCTTTTAGGGCTCTTCCTGCTTGCCTCATAAGCCATATTGGTGTTTGTGAGCCTTTTGTGCCATTTAATCTATCTAAAAATATCATCTTCTAAGTTTTCGCCTCGTGCCAATTTTTACCAATGCCAATATTGACTTTTAAAGGTACTTCAAAATTAACGCATTGTTCCATAGTTTCTTTTACAATCAGTTTTATTTTATCAATTTGATTGTCTTTGCACTCAATCAAAAGCTCATCGTGTATCTGTAAAATCATTTTAGCATCAAAATTTTCGAGTGCTTTATCGAGTTTTACCATAGCTATTTTTATAATATCCGCTGCTGTTCCTTGAATCTTTGCATTAACAGCTGCTCTTTTTTCAAACTCAGCTAATTTTTTGTTTGGACTATTTATATTTTCAAAATATCTTCTTCTGTTAAAATACGTTTGAGTATAGCCTAAGTTTTTTGCTTCTTTAAGTGTTTCTTCGATGAATTCTTTGGCTTTTGAAAAACGTTCAAAATAGCGCGCAATATATTCGGATGCTTTTTGTGGTGTAATTGAAAGCGTTTTGGCTAGACTTTTTTCTCCCATTCCGTATATGATACCAAAATTAATTGTTTTTGCAATCCTTCTTGCATGAGTGTCAACCATTTCTGGTAAAATATTGAGTACCTCGCAAGCAGTTTGTGAGTGTATATCTAAATCTTTTTTAAAGATATCTATCAAATTAGGGTCTTTTGATAATTCAGCTAATATTCTCAGCTCGATTTGAGAGTAATCGGCACAAATTAAACTATAGCCACCTTTTGAGACAATCGTTTCTCTTATATTAAAAAATGGGCTATCAAGTGGAAGATTTTGCATATTTGGGTTTGAGGAAGAAAGCCTTCCAGTTAGTGTCAGTGTTTGGTTAAATGTTGTATGTACGCGATTATTTTTATCTGCATTATTGAGCAATGGCTCTATGTATGTTGATAATAGTTTTGTTAACATCCTATAATCGATGATGAGTTTTGCCACAGGATGGTCGATTTGTTCCAGTACAAAAGAATCCGTTGAATATCCAGTTTTAGTTTTCTTTATGGGTTTTATTGCGAGTTTTTCATATAGAGCTACTTGAAGTTCTTTAGTGGAGTTTATATTGCATGGTCCAATGAATTTTTCTATTGAAGAGCGTTTTTCTTCTATTAAGTCGTTTATGAGTGTTTTATAGCGTTTTAATTTTTCAATATCTATGCCTATGCCTTCTTGTTCCATTTTTTTTAATATATTTGCAAGTGGCAGTTCTACTTCAAATAATAAAAACTCTAAGACAAGTTTTTTAATTAAATCTAAAAAGATTGGTTTGAGATACCGTATTTTTTCGTTTTCATCTAGCTTTGATACCGCATCGTATAAACCCTTATCAATAAATAGAGCGCATTGTTCTATATTACCAGCGCTTTTTGGCTGAATTAAATAGGAGGCAAGCTCTAACAAAACAGTATCATCTGTTTGGTTTTTTGGTTTTTCAAGATTGAGTAAAAACACATGTTTATTTTTGTTTTCTTTAGAATTTGGGGTTTCTATTTTGTCAATTAAACTTTTAAAATTGTACGTTTCAAAAAGTTTTTTAAGCGTTTTTGTATCTGGGACGTTTCTTTTGATAGAGTCAATTGAAATATTTATATCTATATTTTTATCAAGCATAGTCAAACTTTTGTACAGTTTTAATGTTTCTTCATCAAGATGTTCTTTTAATTTATCAGGCAATTTATCTTTATTTTGAATAATACCTTCAATGTTGGTATAATCGTCCAATAATTTAGCTGCGGTTTTTGGTCCAATGCCGTTTATTCCTGGTATGCCATCTGATGCATCACCAATTAAAGCAAGCAAATCGCTTATTTGGTTTGGTAAAACTCCAAATTTTTCTACGGTTTTTTTGTAGTCATAAGTAGCATTTTTAACGGGGTCAAAAATATACACATTGTCTTCTACAAGTTGGAATAAATCTTTATCTTGGGTTACTATGACAATTTCGTAGTCTTTTTTAAATTTTGTTGTAAGTGTGGCTATAATGTCATCTGCCTCAAATCCCGGTATTTCTAAATAGTTTATGCCAAAAGCGTTAATTATTTCTTTTGTGGGATTAATTTGAACCGAGAGTTCTTCGGGCATTTTTGGGCGCTGTTTTTTGTAATCATCAAATAGCGCTTTTCTAAATGTTTTTTCTTTTGAATCAAAACAAATGAGTATAAATTTCTCATCTTTTAATGATAAAAGAAGCCTTGAAAAGCCAAATATAACGCTTGTTGGAAAGCCGTTATGCGATAAATTTTTTATAGCATAATAAAATCTATATAAAAATGAACTGCCGTCTACTAAATAAATTTTTTCTTTCATAAACATTTGACAAATACCATAGATTTTACCATAATACAATGCTTAGTGGGCGATTAGCTCAGTGGAAGAGCGCTTGCTTCACACGCAAGAGGTCACAGGTTCGATACCTGTATCGCCCACCATTTTTTTATTTACTTTTTTTCACTATTTTTAGCGCTAATTCGTCAAGCTGCTTTTGGTCTACTTCGTTTGGAGCGATTGTTAGCGGGCACACACCTTTTTGTGTTTTTGGAAAAGCAATCACTTCCCTTATTGATTCTTCTTTTAAAATTAGTGTTACAAGCCTATCAAAGCCAATGGCTAATCCACCATGCGGTGGTGCTCCATATTTTAATGCATCAATTAGAAATCCAAATTTTAGCCTCGCTTGTTCATCTGAAATATTCAATATTTTAAACATTTTCTTTTGCAGTTCACTGTTGTGAATCCTTATGCTTCCACCACCAATTTCTGTACCATTTAATGTAATATCATAAGCCCTAGCTTTTACGAGTTCTGGATGTTCTTCTAATAATTCTATGTCTTCAATTTTTGGTGATGTAAATGGATGGTGCATTGCATCCCATCGTTTTTCATCTTCATTGTACTCAAATAATGGAAAATCTACAACCCATGTAAAATTGAATTCATCTTTATCAGCCAAATTCAATCTTTTTGCAAGCTCAACCCTTAATGCTCCAAGTGCGCTATAGACGATTTCTTTTTTGTCTGCAACGAAAAATACGATATCGCCTACCTTTGCATCTAATCTTTTAAGAATCTCGTCTAGATGCTCTTTTTTAAAGAATTTTACAATAGGCGATTGTAACTCATTTTCTCTAATTTTTACCCACGCAAGACCTTTTGCTTTAAATACACTGACAAGTTTAGTTAGCTCATCAATTTCTTTTCTCGAAAACCATTCGCAACCTTTGGCATTTATCCCACATACGATTCCTTTTTGCGCAGCTGCATTAAATACTTGAAAATCACAAATACGTGCTATGTCTGTTATATCTTTTAGTTCTAAGCTGTACCTCATGTCAGGCTTATCTGAGCCAAATCTACGCATAGCTTCATCGTACGATATGCGTTTAAATGGTATATTAAGCTCAATTCCTAATGTTTCTTTGAAAATTGAGTAAATAATGCCTTCTGTTATTTGCATAACATCTTCTTCATCAACGAAGCTCATTTCAAGGTCAATTTGTGTAAATTCTGGTTGTCTGTCGGCTCTTAAATCTTCATCTCTAAAACATTTTGTTATTTGATAGTACCTATCAAAGCCAGAAACCATTAAAAGCTGTTTGAATAATTGTGGCGATTGGGGGAGCGCGTAAAATTTACCAGGGTCTAGTCTGCTTGGAACAAGAAAATCCCTTGCGCCTTCTGGTGTGCTTTTTGTCAACATTGGCGTTTCTATATCGATAAACCCTTGAGCATCTAAGTACTTTCTTGCAGCAAATGCTGCTTTGTAGCGAGTTATCAGATTTTTTTGCATTGTAGGTTTTCTTAAATCAAGATAGCGATATTTAAGACGAGCTTCTTCGTTTGCATTTACATATTCTTCAACAGGCAGTGGCGGTACTTCACTCGTCGATAGAATACTTAGGCTTTTTGCCAACACTTCTACATTACCCGTTTTTAAATTGGGATTTTGCGTACCTTCTGGCCTTAGTCTAACTATTCCTGTAATTTTTATACAATACTGACTTCGAAATGTGTGGGCCTTTTCATGTAATTCTTTATTTTCTTTGGGATCGAAAACCACTTGCACAATGCCTTCTCTGTCTTTTAAGTCAATAAAAACTACTCCACCGTGATCTCTCCAGTTTTGCACCCATCCAAACAAATTGACTGTAGAGCCCAAAAACCTCTCATCAATATTTCCGCAATAAGCAGTTCTATCAAGCGGCATAAAAAACTCCTTTTAAAATATTTTCTAAATGATTTAATTCAATTGTTTCTTGAGTTGAATTTTTCATATTTCTAACTATACATGTGTTGTTTTTAAACTCATTTTCGCCTACTATAATACAAACAGAAGCATTTAATTTGTCAGCTTTTTTGAGCATACTTTTTAAGCTTTTGCTCTCATATTCGCAGTATATAGAGTATGGTAAATCTTTTAACATTTGTAGTATGTGGAAAGCATATTTTGTTACATTCAGGTTTGCAATGTATATATCTATGTTGTTTCCCACGTTAATATTTATCATATCAATCAAACGTTCTTCACCGGCAGCAAAACCTACTCCACAAATCTCTTTTCCACCTAAATCGGCAATTAAATTGTCATACCTGCCTCCAGCTGAGAGGGTGATTGAGTTTACAAACTCAAATACAAATTTGGTATAGTAATCAAGTCCTCTAACAAGCATGTTGTTTTCAATATATTTGATATTTAAAGCTTCTAAGCACGATTTGACATCATTGTAATGTTCTTGACAAGTTTTGCAAACATAATCTTTTAGTTTTGGTGCATCTTTTGCAATAACTTTGCACTTTTCATTTTTACAATCAAGTATCCTAAGAGGGTTTTTATACAACCTTTTTTGACAGTCTTCACAAAGGGAATCTTTATATTTTTCAAAGTAATCAAACAATGCCTTTGAGTAGTTTGGTCTACACTGTGGGCATCCAATGTTGTTAATTTCTAAATTGGCTTGGATATTTAACTTTTCAAACAATAGTTTATTGATATACACAATTTCCGCATCAATAGCAGGGCTTTTAATGCCAAAAACCTCTGCTCCAATTTGATGAAATTGTCTAAATCTTCCTTTTTGTGGCCTTTCATAACGAAACATTGGGCCAATGTAGTACAACTTATTAAATACAGATGTCTCAAGATTGTTTTCTATAAAGGCCCTTGCAATGCCAGCTGTTCCTTCTGGTCGCATTGTTATAGATTCTCCAGATTTATCAATAAATGTATACATTTCTTTTTCTACAATGTCTGTTACATCTCCAATGCTTCTTTCAAAAACAGAAGTTTTTTCTAATATTGGTGTTCTAATTTCCTTATATCCAAAAACTCTAAATATACTTTTTGCAGTATCTTCTAGAAAATGCCATTTTTCGATCGTATCTGGCAGTATATCTTTAAAACCTTTCAAAAGCTACCCCCTAGCTTTTTTTAAAAATACTACGCTAGCAATTGGAAATAACACTAAATTTGGCAACCAAATTGCATAATAATATGCATTATTACTAGCATACAAACTTTTGCCAAACATTTCAAGTACATAGAAAATTACAAAAGCAAACATACTAAAAATTATGCCAAACGTCCGACCAGACCTGTAAAAACTCAAACCAGAAACATAACCTATAATTGACAAAATAAAAACGCTTGTGGACAAAACTAACATTTGATGTAGTTCAAACAGCGCATCAGCGTTATTTGGGTGTGTTTTAATATATTTAATAAGTTTATTTATGGGCATAAAACCAGGGTTATTGGCAAAGTTATAAGTTAAATCGGGAATATTTATCACGATTGTGTAAACTTTAAAATATGCACTATTAATGCTATTGTTATTTTTATAAAATAGATTTCCATCAAAGAATTTTAAAGCAAAACCGTTTATTGTATCTACAAATTCAGCCTTTTTTGCTTTGATGATTTTGTTTTCTATATCTGCAAATATATCGTAGGCTTTATCGTGTTTTGGCGACAAACTACTGGCGTAAATCGTAAATTTTTTTGTTTTAAAAAATGTATTTTCTGATAATCCCGATTGAATATTTGTTTTTGCAAGCCTATAAAGTTTATTTCTATATGATGCATTTGCAATTGGCGATAGATAAGCTACGATAAAAAACAAGAAAATAAAGACAATAAATGTAAATAAAAGCGCACTTTTGTAAATTCTAAATGTTGAAAGCCCAATAGTTTTTGCGATATCAACTTCCAAGTTTTTAGACATTTGAGTGTATGTGAGGTTTATAGAAAGCATTAAACTCATTGGTATTGTAAAGATTGCCAAAAATAAAGCCATATATGAAAGTATGGTTAACATATCTGATAAGCTTGTGCCAGTAGAAAATAATACATCGGAAAATTTAACTGTATCACCTATTAGCATAATAATTGTTATAATAGCCAGACTTATGAAAAACGACTTTGTGAGTTTCGCTAAAATGTACCTATCAAATAACTTTATACCAAACAGCTAAAAGCCCTCCCAGGTAAAATTGTTGACTCAAATCTTCTAATGTCTAAATGTTTTTTCTCAATTTCTAAAAAATACTCTTGCATAGTTAAGAAATTTGTATCATTTTTTAGTAAATTTAGCAATTTTACAAAATCATCAATAAATGGTCCGCCCTCAATTTCTGCATGCACGGGTAAAACGCCAATAGTTTTTTTATTAATTGAGTTTAGTGTTAATTTTATAAATTCTTTTGGGTTTTCTTCTAAACATGGCAAGTTTGATGGTATCTCTATAAGTTTTGTGATTTCCTCAATGAATGGTTTTTGAGCCCTTGATATGCTCAAGAATTTTATAAATTTTAAGTTTTTAATGTATTTTAAGGCTAAATCAGAACACACCCAACCAGGTGCACCAAATGATTGAGGGTAATTTTTATAAATTGCAAAGTAAGTTGATATACCTTTTTCAAACCAGTTTTTTATGTCTTTTTGGCTTAATTTGTAAATATTATCTTGCCAAAATCTATGGTCCCATGCGTGAAACTCTACTTCGTGACCAAAACGTTTTATCTGAAGCAAACTATCTCTAAGCGTTGCCAAAATGGGCGGTTTTAATATTGTTCCATATAACGCTGTTTTAAGACCATAAGAGCTGGTAGCTTTTGTTTTAAATATTTTTTTAAAAAATGCGGGTTTTAATAGGTACAGCAAAGCTTTGCCAGAATTATCAGGTCCAAGCGTAACATAAAAAGTGGCTTTTATATTAAGCTCGTCAAACACTTTAATGAGTTTTGGAACGCCTATTTTTAAACCTTTATATGTATCTACATCTACTTTGATGCAAACACTATTCATACTCTTTAATAAAAGCATCAATTGATAAACGCAAAGCTTCTTCCAAAGAGACTTTTGGTGTCCAATTGAGTAATTTTTTGGCTTTTTCTATAGAAGGTTTTCTGTTGTATATATCTTGGTATGATTCCCCGTAGAATTCTTTTGAATCTATTTCAATAATTTGCGAAAATTCTTTATCGTTTTTGTATTTTTCGTGTTGGGAAAAAATTTCTCTCATAAGATAAGCCAAATCTTTTATGGAAATATTATTGTTTGGGTTGCCGATATTTATAATTTGCCTGTTGCAAATATCGTTTTCATTTTTTAAAATTCTTATTAGGGCTTCAATCCCATCACTGATATATGTAAAGCTACGCATCTGTTTTCCGCCATCTACTAAATAAATGGGTTTTTTAAACAATAATGAAGCTATAAATTGTGTAACGACTCTTGATGAGCCTTCTTTTGCAATTTCTATTGAGTCTAACTTTGGCCCAATCCAGTTAAATGGTCTAAAAAGCGTAAATGGTAAATCTTCATGATGACCGTATGCCCAAATGGTTCTGTCTAATAGTTGCTTTGAAGCAGAGTAAATCCAGCGTTCTTTATTGATTGGACCTGTGCATAGAGGACTTTTGTCTTCGTCAAATTCCGCATCTGGACTTATGCCATACACTTCTGAGGTTGATGGAAAAACTATGCGCTTTTTGTATTTAGCACATTTTTTGATTATTTCTAAGTTTGATTCAAAATCAAGATGAAATACCCTCAATGGGTCTTCAACATACATTTTTGGTGTAGCAATTGCAACAAGCGGCATAACGCAATCGCATTTTTTGATATGGTACTCAATCCATTCTTTGTTTATCTCTATATCGCCTTCTACAAAATGTAGCCTTGAACTTTCAAGTTCTTTTATACGATTGTCATCTATATCCATCCCATAGACTTCCCAGTCAGTTGAACTAAGTATTTTTTCGGTTAAATGATAACCAATAAAACCATTTACGCCTAAAATAAGTATTTTCACAAATATCCCCCTTTTAATATATTACAAATTTCTTGTTCTTTATATTTTTTTCCATCATACTCTATTTCTTTTAACTCAAGCGAGCCTTGTTTTGTTCCAATATACACATGTCTGTCAATAATAGCAATTTGTTTTGGTTCTAATTCAATGTTAGTAGGCAGTGCCCACCAAATTATTAGTTCTTTTGACTTGTAATAGCAAAAGCTTCCAGGATAAGGCCTTGTAACAGCCCTTATTAAATTGTATATTTCAATTGCACTCTTTTCAAAGTTGATTAAACCGTCCTGTTTAGTTCTTTTGCCGAAGTAACTTGCTTTTGCCTCATCTTGTTTTATAGGATTTATAGTGTTATTTTTAATTTTAGGCAGCGTTTCATCAAGCAATGTAGTAGCTAATGTTTCTAGTTTTTCATACAGGGTTTTTGCAGTATCATAAAAGTCAATGTCTATGCATTTTTGTGCAATAATGTCTCCTGCATCTGGTTTTTCTATCATATAGTGAAGCGTTACGCCTGTTTGTTTTTCGCCATTGACAAGTACCCAATTGACAGGAGCCCTACCTCTATATGCAGGCAAACAAGAACCATGTAAATTTATAGCCTTATGTGGAGGTATATCCAATATATCCTTGCAAATAAGTTTTCTATAATAAAAAGAAAAAATTATGTCAGGTTTTAAAAGCTTGATTTTTTCAATCCATTCTTTGGTATTGATAGCAACATCAGTATAATAATCTATATTGTTTACTTGGCACCACTTTGATACGCTTTCAAACCAAATGTTTTCGTTTATATCATCTTTGTGCGTAAATACACAATTTATATCAAATCCATGTTTTTTTAGTGCATTTAAGCCAATGACACCCATATTATGATAAGCAAAGACAATGGTTTTCATTCTTTATCCTCGCTGTTTTCATAGATGTTTTCAATTACAAACACTGGCCTATTTTTGACTTGTTTGTAAATTCTGCCAATATATTCACCAAGTATGCCAAATGCAAAAAACTGAGCTCCAATTAATATAAAAAGCACGCTAAATAGTGAAAATATACCACCAAGTGCCCACTGCACGCCATAAAAAATGCGCCCTAAAGCCAAAACAATGCCAAGCAATATTCCAAATGCGGCTGTTAAAATGCCACCATAAAGCAGTATTTCAAGCGGTAAATTAGAAAATGATGTCATAAGATCGAACATTAGATTGACTAGCTTAATTAATGAATACTTTGATTTACCTGCTTGTCTTTGACTGTGTTCTATGGGAATTTCTACAATATTTTTTGTGTAATATGTGGCAATTGCCGGTATAAATACAGTTTTCTCATCGTTATTTAACATGCGATCTACTATTTTTTTTCTATAACCTCTAAGCATGCAGCCCCAGTCATTAAGTTCTACTTTTGTAATTTTTTTTGTGATATAATTATTTAAGTGTGAAGAAATTTTTCTAAAAATAGAATCTTTTCTTTGTTGTCGTACAGTCGCAATAACATCAAAACCTTCGTTAAATTTTTCCACAATTTTTGGTATTTCTTCTGGAGGATTTTGAAGATCTGCATCCATTGTAATTATTTTATCACCTTTGACTATACTAAATCCAGCAAAGATAGCTGCGTGCTGCCCGTAATTTCTTGCTAATTCTACAATCTTAACATTACCTTTAAAGCTTTTTAAAATGTTCAAAGAATTATCCTTACTACCATCATCTACATATACAATCTCATAATCTTCATTTAATGAGTTTAAAACTTTTAGTAACCTTTCATGCAAGGCTATTATATTTTCTTCTTCATTGTAAACGGGAATAACAACTGATATCATTTTTCAACTCCAAAGAAAGCTTTTCTGTTTAAAAATAAAGCGCTATTGCCTATTATAACGGATAACCACAGTGTGCAGATTCTTGCCAAGATCGTTGTTGGAAGGCTGATGTATGCTGGTATACCAATAAAGTTAAGAAGACCAAATAATGTTAAATCAGAAACTATAAGGCCGCCAGGAAGCATTGATAAACTACCAACAAGTGTTGAAAACCCAAATATTACAGTTGTTTTTAATATACTCACATTATAGCCAAAACCCTTTAAAATTAGACTCAATGATATACCTTCGCTAATCCACGCTATTATTGTAATAAAAACGACTTCTGTAAATAGTCTTATGGAAAAAAAAGAAACCATACTTTTTATTACACTGTAATATTTTCTTATTGTGTATGGCAAAATGCTTCTTAATTGCAAAAAAATCTTTTTGAATATATTTGGGTAAAAGATTATGCTAAATGCCACAACACTCACCAAGCCAATAGTTGAAATCTTTTGCAAATAAAACATGCCAAATAAAGATATCATAGAAAGTATCAAAAAATCAACATAAATTTCTGCAAATGTAGCTGATAGAGTTTTCTTAAAAGGTACTTTAGCTATATTTTCAATGATATAGTTTTTTATAGTATACCCAAATTTTACAGGCGTGATGCTCATAGCAAGACCACACAAAAAAACTTTTAAATCCGTAAAAAAACTCACATCAATATTTAATTTTTTAATATATAAATGCCATCTAAAAAATTTTATAAAATCATTACCAAAACCAAAAATTGCAGCTGCAATTAAGTATATTTTATCAAAATTTTCCAAAGATTGCACAGCTTTTTTAAAATCTGTAAAAAAACCTATTGCTGAAATAATCAAAAAAAGTATTACAAGCAAAATAAAAAATTTTTTCAATGAGCTTTACCCAAATTTTTGTTTGATAATATACTAAAGTATGGCATTTTAAGCACAACATAGTAGGGCTTATAGGCAAAATGTTTTATATCCTTTGTTTTTATAAGTAAAATTACATTTGAATGTGAGTCCCAAACTTTTGCAAATTGTTCAATTGTAGGAAACCATTTTTCTTGTTCTTTTGGTGATAGATGTCTGTAACCAAAACCCAGTTCATTAATAGAGTCGATTTGCACTGTCCTTTTTTGAGTGTAATAATTAAATGATTGCCTATATAACTTGTAGGAAGCCAAAATATCACCTTTTTTGTATATTTTGTTTACAAATAAAGCAACAGGTTTGGTTGTTTTGTAGTAAATTGTATAGCTTGCTGTAGGGATTATTGCTAAATTGTAAAAAATCAATATACCAATGAACATACCATTGAGTGTTTTTTTTGCGTCTTTTGTAATAAATGGCAAAATAGCTAGCACAATCAATGCGATAGCACTTGGAGCAATAAGAACAAACCATTTTTCTTTACTCATATATACATCTTGTACAAAGCAAAAACCAATAAGGGCTATAAAAAAGACGCTAAATAGCACTAAATTTATATATTTATCTTTTGTGTCAATATTCTCAATCTTTGAAATTAAGTTGCCCAATATTATAGAAAGCGGAAAAAACAGCGGTGCAACGTAAGTTACTAGTTTGCTTTGAGATAAACTATAAAATACAAATATAAAACCGCTAAATGTCAACAAAAATATTAAATCTTTTTTTTCAATATCGCCAAACTTTTGTGTTTTATAGACTCTTAACATGCTAAATATAAAAACAATCCACGGCAAAAAACCAAAAACCACAACAGGTATAAATGTCCAGATTGGTTGTGTGTGTTCAAGTGGCTCTAAGTATCTTAAAAATTCTTGTTTTAGAAAGAAATAATAATAAAAATCGCTTAATTGCTTACCAGCTAGATAAACCCACGGCAAAATAAATGCTAATAATATTATTATGCCAACGATAGAAATAAGTTTAAAAAAACTTTTGAACTGTTTTGCAAATATTGACCACAAAAATAGTATTGCAAATGGGAAAATTATACCAATAAGTGCTTTAGATAAAAATCCAAATGCCATACCTATATACATGAGGTATAAAAAGTATTTTTTATTGGTTTTTAAATATAAATAACCTGAATATGTTGACATAGCAATAAAAAATGCATTTGTCATATCTATTAAGTTTAGTCTGCCAATTACAAAGTAATACAATGAGCTTGATAAAACCAAAGAAGACCAAATGGCTGTTTTTTCGTTGATCAATTTTTTTGAAAATGTGTAATTTAGGAATATACCTATCAAAGAGATAGTGACAGTCCAAAATCGTCCGGCAAAATCGTTAAAACCAAAAATCTTTAGAGCTATAATATTCATCCAATAATACAAAGGGGGTTTTTCCAAGTAAACTGTGTAGTTTAAATAAGGTATAACATAGTGTCTAAGTTGCAACATTTCTCGTGGGATTTCCACGTATCGAGCTTCGTCTGGATCCATATATGGCATGAGCCATATCAAACCAAAGTAACAAATTACAATGAAAATAGCATAAAAAAGCATTTTTTTCTTTTGCGTTTCCATTTTTTTCACTCCCAAAATTGTATTTATATCATTTTATTTGGATTTTGTATATCTTCGAGATTATTTTCTAAAAAATTTTCAAGATTGACTGCCAGTTCAATTTTAGGAAGCCTTTTGGTTGCAATTTTCTGTGTTGGCGAGTGTGATATTAGCGTTGTTTGCGTAAAATAAATATGGCTTCTTTGTACTTGTGTGAGGCAAAAAAATATAGTAAATAATAAAATAAAAAACTTAAAATTACTCATACCCAATTATTTAGCCTATATGTTTTGACTTGAAGTTATAAAAAAATTACATTATATTCATTTTAAGCTATTGAAAACATTTAAAAAAAATAATATACTAAGTCAATATATGGAGGTGTAAGCATGAAAAAAGTATTGTTTGTTTTTTTGTTTTTGTTTGCAGTAAACTCAACAGCTAGTGCTCGCATTATATACAACATAGGTTATGGTTTTGGTTTGCTAAATAGTGGTAATGGTTTTTCAAAGCTTGATAAAAAGTATTATGATTACTACAAAGCAAGCGTGGATTTTGAACATTTCTTTAGTAAAAATTTTAGTATTATTGGAGAGCCATTTGTTGCATATGTAGACAGACCCACAGATGGTGTATCTTTTGGCGCAAGCGGTTTATTGAGGTATTACTTTTTAAATGAGTCTGGGTTTAGGACATTTGCAGATGGTGGATTGGGTGTTTCTTACAATACCTTACAGTATCCAGGTCAAGCTTCAAAGTACCTATTTATGCCTCAAGTAGGTTTGGGAGTAGAATTCAATGTTGGAAAAGCTACAAAAATGTTTATAGAAGATAGGTTTATACACATGTCTTGCGCATCTATCAAAGAGCCTAACGGCGCTGTTAATTCAAATACAATCATGATTGGCATATCTTTTTAAATAATGGATGAGTTTAGAGATTGGCATTGGCAAAAAAGACATTCATTGAAAGATGTTTCTCATCTGGGTTTACAAATTATAAATACTTATGATACGCTTGTTACGCCGTATTTAGTGAGTCTGTTTAAAAGTGAATTTATATTAAAGCAGTTTGTCGAAACTTGCGAAATCGACGATAATAGTGGTTTTGAAGACCCTTTATTTGAGCAACAGTTTACAAAATCAAAGGGTTTAATTCACAGGTATCCAGACAGAGTGCTTTTAACTGTTACAAATAAGTGTTTTGCAAATTGCAGGTTTTGCTTTAGAAAAAGTAATTGGGAGCATTTTAGCGGTTTTGATTTACAAAGAGCTACCAATTACTTAAAACAGCACGAAGAAGTTAGAGAGGTACTAATAAGTGGGGGTGACCCTTTAGTCTTTGAAGATGAAAATTTAATAAACATAATTAGAGCTTTAAGAAGCATAGAACATATCAAGACAATAAGGATAGCAACACGCGCTTTGAGCGTCTTACCATATAGAGTTACTGAAATACTATTAGATAAATTAAAGCCATTTAAACCCATTTGGTTTTCAATTCATATTAACCACCCAGATGAGATTACAAATGATTTTATTGAATCTTCAAGCAAAATAATAGATAGTGGGTTTCCAATTGTTTCACAGACTGTGCTATTGCGCGGTATAAACAATAACGCAAGCATCTTAGAAGAGCTGTTTTGTAGATTAGTCAATTTACGTATAAAGCCATACTATTTGTTTGGATGCGATATGGCAATTGGTAATAATAGGTTTAGAGTAAAACTCCAAGAGGCACTAAGTATAATAGATGCGTTGCGCAACAACATAAGTGGTCTTTGTATGCCATTTTTTGCAGTTGATGTGCAAGATGGCGGCAAAATCGTATTGGAGCCAAATCGCATCATTTCTGCAAGTGGCAATACGTACACGTTTAAAAATTTTGAAGGCAGGGAGTATATTTATAATGATGTACAGTATTGATGATATTGTTAGTAAAATAAAGCAAGAAAATAAAACAAAAGATATCGGCATGATTTTAATACACAATGGTATAGTTAGAAAATCCTCTAAAGATGGCAAGAAAAACGTTAGCAGCATGAATGTGAGCTATGATAAAAAGCTTTTAGAACAGAAAATAACACAGCTTAAAATGACAAAAGGGATTGTAGATGTAGTGGCTTTTATCAATGAAGGCAATCTTAATGTAGGCGATGATATTATGTTGGTTGTTGTGGCTGGTGATAGAAGAAGTAATATTTTAAAACCCTTTGAAGAGTTTATAGAATATATTAAAAAGTATGTTGTTAAAGAGCATGAAGTATGAATGAAATTGTTAAGCGCATAATCGAGCATTACCCTAACCCAAAGTTAGAACTAGAATACTCTAATCCATTTGAGTTGCTTATAGCTTTGGTTTTGTCTGCGAGATGCCTTGATAAGACTACTAACAAGATAACAAAAGAGTTTTTTAAATGTTTCAAAACGCCATGTGACATTGCAAACTCAAGTATTGAAGAAATAAACAAGCTTATATCTTCTTGCAGTATGCACAACGCCAAAGCAAAGAATATCTTTGAGTTATCAAATGTTTTGTGCAAAAGTTACAATAACACGCTGCCAAATGATTATGATATACTTGTAAAATTGCCTGGCGTTGGATCCAAAACTGCAAACATATTGCTTGCATTTGGGTTTGGTATTGATGCAATAGGCGTTGATACGCATGTAGCTAGGGTGTGTAAAAGACTTGGGATATCAAAAACAGATGACCCAAAAGAGGTTGAAGAAGCTATAAAGTTGATTTGTGATAAAAGCCTATGGGTTAAATTTTTCTCTGGGTTGATTTTACATGGCAGGTATATTTGCACAGCCAAATCCCCCCATTGCAGTGATTGTTTTTTAAATGATTTATGTGCAAAGAACATTTAGGCTTTGATTATTGTTTTGATGAAGATTATTGTAAGCTATGCAGAGGGTTTTGTTGTATAGGTGATGGGTTTGTTTTTCTAACCCAAGATGATATAGTTTCAATAGCCAATTTTCTAAATTGCGAAAAAGAAGAGTTTTTGCGCGTCTATACAAGAAAATTTTACGATAAAACTGTGCTTGCTAACATAAAAGTAAATGGCATATCCATGTGTTGTTTTTTAGAAAACGGCTTGTGTAAAATTTATCCCAAAAGACCCACTCAATGCAAAATATTTCCCTTTTGGGATAGTATGAAAGATTTGAATATTGAAGAGTTAAAAACATTGTGTCCAGCAATAAAACCGATAAAGAAATAACGTTTGACTTTTTGATAAAATTCTTATAGTTTATGAGCGGCTTATGAAAAGGTTAAGTAAAGTTGAAGTTAAAGGTATAGAAGCTATGTTTTATGATGAGCTTATAAGCATAGCAAGTGGTTTTACATACAAAAAATTTCTCAATAAAGTTATAAGCGATATGCATATAAAACCAAATCAATCTATTTTAGATTTTGGATGTGGCTCTGCAATGGCACTATGCAGTTTTTTAAACTATACACAAGGCCCAATTATAGGTTTTGACATTGGCAAGCACATGATTACAAGGGCTTATAAAAAATGTAAGCTCTTTAAAAATGTAAAGATTTTTTATCATGATATTAGGAAACCATCGTCATTTGTAGTTGATAAAGTATTTATATCTTTTGTTTTGCACGGTTTTGTTGCAAATGATAGGCTAAAGATAATACAAAACGCTTATAACAATTTAAAGCAAAACGACCAGTTGTGCATATTAGATTACAATGAATTTGATTATAATAACAAGCCTTTTTGGTTTAGGAAATTATTTTCTCACTTTGAGTGCCCATTGGCGATTGAATTTATTGCTTTGCCCATTAAGGATGTGCTAAGAAGCGTTGGCTTTAGAGAGTTTTACGAATATTACTACTATAATGGGCTTGTGAGGTTGCTTGTTGCAAAAAAATGAAATAGTCATTGCGCTTTCAAACTCAAATTTAATGATAAAGGATTTAAAGGGCTTTTCAAGCATACAAGAGCTTTATGAAAAAGTTAAATGCAATATTGACACAAAAAAAATAGAACATGACTTAGTTTATATTGAGAAAAACAATATAACTGTGATTGATTACTTTGATGAAAACTACCCTGACAGCCTAAAACATATAGATTACCCACCAATTGTGTTATTTGCAAAAGGCACATTTGACCCATCAAAACTATTCTTTGCCATAGTTGGCACAAGATACCCATCAGGTTATGGTGAAAAATGTGCTCAATGGTTTTCAAAAGAGCTAACTTTATCGGGTTTTTCAATTGTAAGTGGACTAGCGCGCGGTATTGATAGTATTGCACAAAAAATTTGTCTTGACAATGGTGGCTATAGTGTAGGTGTGTTGGGTTGCGGGATTGATGTAGTCTACCCAAAAGAAAATCAATTATTATTTGAAAGGATTTCTGAAAGTGGCGCAATAATAAGCGAATTTGCAATATCAACACCGCCAAACTCGTACAATTTCCCAAGACGCAATAGAATTATTACAGGTTTAAGCGAGGGTTTGCTTGTTGTTGAAGCTGACATAAAAAGCGGTTCTTTAATTAGCGCAAAGTATGCACAAGAACAATCAAAGCCGATTTTTGCGATACCTGGTGAAATTTTTTCAAAAAGAAGCTTTGGAACAAATCAATTGATTAAAGATGGTGCCTATTTAGCCCAGGAACCATCAGATATCATTTTTTACTTTTACAAAGAAATAAAAAATACCATTAGCAAAGAAACCACACATAATAATGAACCTATTTTAACTGAAGATGAAGCTTATGTGTTAAGCGCTTTAGAAGGCGAGTTAAGTTTAGATGAAGTTGTTGAAAAAACAAAATTTTCAATAGACACTGTAGCATCTGTTATGTTTGATTTAGAAATTAAAGGTCTAATTAAACGTGTGGGTTTAGATAAGGTGAGAAAAACATGAATTTAGTTATAGTAGAGTCCCCAGCAAAAGCAAAAACAATATCGCGTTTTTTGGGCAAAGATTATGAAGTTATAGCTTCATATGGGCATATTAGGGATTTGCCCAAAAATAATTTTGGCGTAGATATTGATAATGGTTTTAAGCCAAAGTACACAATTTTGAAAGATAAAAAACCCATTGTAGAACAAATTAAAGCCAAAAGCACTCAATCTAGACAAGTGTATATTGCAACAGATGAGGATAGGGAAGGAGAGGCAATAGGCTACCATATTGTTGAAGTTAGCAAAATACCACAAGATAAAATTAAACGCATAGTGTTCCACGAAATTACAAGACAAGCAATATTAGATTCATTAAAAAACCCGCGTGGCATAGATATTTTGATGGTTGATTCACAAGAATCAAGAAGAATATTGGATAGGATTGTTGGCTACAAACTATCTCCGCTACTTGCAAAAAAAATTAGGCGAGGACTGTCTGCTGGAAGGGTTCAATCTGTTGCACTGAAACTTATAGTAGAAAGAGAAGAAGAAATTCAAAATTTTGTAAAAAAAGAGTATTGGACAATTCATTTGATTTTTTCCGATGGGGACAATGAAGTTGAATCTGTTTTAATAAGTATGGACAATGCTGAGTTAGATAAGTTTTTTATAGAAAATGCCACATTAGCTCAAAAAATTAAATCCGAAATTGAAAAAGAAGAGTTTATTGTTAAAAGCATTGTAAGAAAAGTGGTTACAAGAAAACCAAAACCACCATACATTACAAGCACATTACAACAAGAAGCTTCCACAATATTGGGTTTTTCTCCAAAAAAAACTATGCAAATAGCGCAAAAGCTATATGAAGGCGTAACTTTACAAAAAGATCGTATGGGACTTATTACATACATGAGGACAGATTCGTTAAATGTATCAAAACAAGCGCAAGAAGAAGCATTAAATATAATAAAAAAATTTTACGGCGAACCGTATGTGCCAAAGCAATCAAATATCTACAAAACCAAATCCAAAACCGCTCAAGAAGCCCACGAAGCCATAAGGCCCACTAAGCCATCACTATTGCCAGATATGGTAAAGGAATATTTAAGCGCTGATGAATATAAACTTTACAATTTGATTTGGAAAAAATTCATGTCAAGCCAATGTTCAAGTGCAAAAGTAAATGCAGTAAATATAGTATTTTCATCTAATCGTTTTGAATCAAAGGCTATTTTTAACGAACTTGTTTTTGATGGTTATTTGAAAATTTGGGATTACTCGGATAATGATTTTCAAAAAGCACCAAATTTTAAAGAAAATCAAAGTGTCATTTTAAAAGAAGTTCTAGAAAAACAACATTTTACAGAGCCACCACCAAGGTATACAGAAGCAAGTCTTATAAAGATGCTTGAATCTTATGGTATTGGTAGACCTTCCACCTATGCTGCTATCATAGATACAATTTTAGAAAGGCAGTATGTGAATTTAAAAGATAAAAAGTTTTATCCAACAGAGATTGGTATAATTGTAAAAAAAGCGCTAGATGATTATTTTAAAGACATTATAAATGTTGATTTTACAGCAAAACTTGAAGAAGACCTTGATGATGTAGCAAAAAATAAAGTAAACAAAATAAAACTTTTAAAAGATTTTTACAATAAATTTCAAGTAATGCTTGAGAAGGCTTATAAAGAAATGGATTCTATAAAACCAAAGGATGAGCCAACTGACATTGTTTGTGAACTCTGCGGGGCAAAAATGGTAATTAGACAAGGCCGCTATGGTAAATTTTTAGCTTGCTCCAATTATCCAAAGTGCAAAAATACAAAGTCGCTTTCAGATGATATGGTTGACATAACATGTAATAAATGTGGCGCAAAAATGGTAATTAGACAAGGCCGCTATGGTAAATTTTTAGCTTGCTCCAATTATCCAAAGTGCAAAAATACCATGCCATATCCTACAGGCTTAAAATGCCCAGATTGTGGTGGTGATTTGGTGGAAAAAACATCTAAACGTGGAAAATTCTATGGTTGTAGCAATTACCCCAATTGTAAGTTTACTATCAGAGGTAATCTTATTAATAAAAAATGTCCTCAGTGTGGCTGGGAATTGTTTAAGGTGTTAAAAAATTCACTAAAATGTGCAAACCCAAATTGCAACTATGAAGAGCCAATTGAAAAGGAAGAGCTTGAAAAATTATAGAATTTCATTTATAGTACTAGTGACTTTGAGGAGGTTTAAAATGTCAAGAAAGTGCGAAATTTGCGGTAAAAGCGTTCATGTTGGAAATAATGTTAGCCATTCTAACAGAAAAACAAAAAAAGTATGGTTCCCAAATCTGCAAAAGGTTAAAGTTTTACAAAATGGCAAACCAAAAAAAATTATTGTATGCACCACTTGTATAAAATCTGGCAAAGTTGAAAAAGTAATATAAAGTGTTGCGCTTAAAAGATTTACCTGTTTTTGACAGGTAAAATCTTTACTTTGAAAATGTTTGGCATATCAGATAGTGAGCTTCTTGTAATACTGTTTATATTGATTGTAATCGTTGGTCCTAGGCGTTTTCCAGAAATAGCAAGAGAAATTGCTAAATTTTACAAGGCTTTTGTTAGAGCATATGAACAAGCAAAAAATGATATCAAACAAAACATAGATATTGATAGCCAGTACATAGAAGATATCAAGAAAATTAAGGATTTGAAAGATCTTACAAATTTCAAAAATATTAAAGATATCAAAAATATTAACCCTACAGAAAAGATAAAAAGCGAGTGGAGAAATTTAATAGAAGAAGTCAAAAAAGAAAGCTCTAATCAAACAAATAAAGAAATAAAGTCAGATGAAGAAAAATCCAAATAATATGACTTTGCTTGAGCACTTAGAAGAGCTCAGGTTGAGAATCATTTACGCAACTATAGTACTTGCAATATTGGCTCTTATAACATTTCACTATTCACTTAAGATTTTGCAGTTTATATTAGAGCCACTTTTAAAAGTTCTGCCTCCTGCTAGTCATGTGATATTTACTGGTATTACAGAAGCTTTTTGGGTAAGAATGGAGGTATCGATTTATGCAGCAATACTCTTTGGTTTACCATACATATTTTACCATATATGGATGTTTGTGCACCCAGGTCTTACAAAAAAAGAAAAAAGAGTTGTTTTGCCATTTATTTTTTTTGCCACCGTATTTTTTTTAATAGGGTGTGTTTTTGCATATAAAGTAATATTGCCAATAGGTTTAAAATTTTTGGTCAATTATGGTGGCAGTGAAATGTCTGCTATGCCTAGCATTAAGCAGTACGTGTCTTTTTTTTTGAGAATTTGCTTTGCATTCGGTATTATTTTTGAAATGCCAGTAATTAGCTATATTCTAGCAAAAGCTGATATAATCGATGCAAAATGGCTTATAAAAAAATGGGACTATGCCATACTTGCTGCATTTATAGTAGCTGCCATACTTGCACCGCCAGATGTATTGTCACAATTTTTGATGGCTATACCAATGATTTTGCTCTACGTTGTAAGTATAGGTGTTGTATTTATTGCTCAAAAGCCACAAAAAGGAGAAGATGATTGAGTTATGTAATTGTTTTCTTATTAGGTTTAATATTTGGCAGTTTTTTAAACGTATGTATTTACAGAATACCGCGTGGCCTTTCAATAGTAAGTCCGCCATCGTCTTGTCCATTTTGTAACACGCGCATTAAATGGTACGATAACATACCAATTTTAAGCTATGTATTGTTAAAAGGCCAATGTAGATCGTGTAAATCAAAAATATCAATAAAATATCCGATTGTAGAATTGCTTGGTGGGTTAATAGCGTTAGTTGTTGTTTTAAAGTTTGGCTTCAGTATAAAATCTATCTTTTGGATTGTGTTTGGGTATTGTTTATTAGTTTTAAGCTTTATTGATTTAGAATTGTTTATCATTCCAGACATAATTAATGTGATATTGTTTGTAAGTGGATTATTTTTTGTAATATATAACAAAACAGTAATTAATGGTGTTATTGGTGGGATATTTGGTTTTGGTTTGTTTTATATTTTATCTGTTGTATTTGCTAAGATATTCAAACAAGAGGCTTTAGGCTTTGGCGATGTTAAGCTTCTTGGCTCAATTGGAGTTTGGGTTGGTTGGAAAGGTGTTATATATACTGTTTTTTGTGCTTCATTTATTGGCTCAATAGTTGGGTTTTTGCTAATTATTTTATTTGGTAAAAGTTCGAAAGCCAAAATACCGTTTGGTCCTTTTTTGGCTATAAGCGCTTTTTCTTATATATTTTTTGGACAGAATATTTTGCATTTTATGTATGGTATTTAATTTTTTTCTTGCAAAAATATTAATAGTTAAGTAAACTATACACTTACAAAGCATAGATGAGGTAGTTATGGTTAATGCTTATGCAGTGGTAGATGTTTTTAATGCGTATTATAATTATCAAGTAAAATTTTCAAATCTGTATAATTTTTTTATTGAAGACTCAAAAGTAAGATTGCAAGATATAAAAGAAGAATTTAAAAAAGTTTCACAAAAGTATGGTATAATTTTGCAGGATAAAAATGTACCTACAATGACAACACTAAAATCGTATGCTTCAAAAAGCTATAAATATTGGCAAGCTGACTTTTACGACCCAAAAAATTCTATATTTATTGAATTAGAGCTCAATACACAAAAAAATCAAACTGCTTGGGTTAGCGCAATAGGCCAAACATTTATGTATATTGCAGATGCTAATTTTAGACACTATACCTATATTATCTTTGTTATAGATAAAGCCATAAAACGCGAGCTAAACGAAAACGATAAGTATCTATTGGATTTTTTATCTGGAGTTGGTATTTATTGCTACAGTATATACCAAAACGATAAAAACGAGATTAAATCTTATACAACCATACCTTCAAATTTACTCTATTTACGATAATTATTTTGAATTACTTACTATTTAAATACCTTAAGTATTCTTTTTTAAATAATGGTGTGAAGTTTATAAGATTTTCTTTTTCTTTTTTGTTTAGTATTGTTACATTTTTTTGTGCGCATGTTGTAGGTTTCATGAGATTTGTAGCATAATTATCTTTTATAGGGTAAAATCCTTCGCCGGCTACAGTTTTGTTGCCATGACAAAATAGACAACTTCTTGCTTTGCCAATTGTGTGTGGAAAATATGGCTCCCAATCTGCACCCATAAATTTATTATTAAGCAGCACTTTGTTTTGAGCATTCTTATAACTAAAATAATACTGATACATGGGTCTTAGTATAACATACTTTTGGCCCATTTTGCCCAAAATTACATACTCCCATCTAGTAAATAGATAACCTATATGCCACAAACCAGGTTCCATTTTACCGGAAAGGAAATCTTCTTGTATTGGTGGGGGTGGAGATTTACCTTCATTTATAAGCTCTATTGCATGCGATAAAAATTTATCTGTTTGTGGGTTGCCAGTTAGTGTAAAAGCTTCCCATTTTTGATAATCTTTTGTATCATCTTTTAAAGCGTAAAAACCAAAATCATAAATGGTCCACTTAGCGTGACAAGCACTGCAAGATACATTTTCGTGGTATTTATGTCCTGGAATGTTTGGATTAAATAATTTAATGTTTGGGAAAAACTTTGTAGGTTTTGAATGGTAAGTTCCATGGCATGTTTGACAGCTCACTTGAAGTGCTTGAGTTTCATTATGATAAAAAACGCCATTGCCCATAACTTCTGCTTTTGTGTGGCAACTTAAGCATGTCATGCCATATTTAGCATGCACATCTTTTGTTAGATAATTGTAATCAATGCCATATATGACAGGTGGGAAGTTTCCTTCTTTATTAATTGGTGTTCTGTATGTTTCACCGAATTCTTTTGGAAACATACCTAAGTAATCAGTACCAACGTATTGTTTGTTGTGGCATGAAAGACAATTTGCCATTTGGGGTTTAATGAAACGATGATAGCTGATATTTGAAGGTTTAACTTTTAAGGCTTTATCAGAACCTAGATAAATACCATTTTTTGAAAGCGGCATATGACATGCAGCACACCCACTTGGTCTGTATAGTCCAGTGCCTTTTTCACCTTCACTTGCAACGTGACATTTTAGACAATTTTGTCTCAAAAATTGAAATGCTAATGTTTCTTCCATATTATTTCCTTTTGTTGGTAGCGTTTGAGTTGTATAGTGTGTTCTTTTATGTAGCAGTGTAAATAAAGTTTTATTTATTTCGCCATAAGCAGTGTAGTGTAGGGAATGTTCCATGTCAAATATATCTTTTTGATGACACTTGGCGCAAAAAACATCAACGTACTTAGGTGCTGAAGGGTTTTTGATAATGAGATTATGAGAATTAAGTGGCTTGTTTTTCTCTTTAGGTAGCACATGGCAATCTTGACAGCTAAAATTGTGTGGTTTTTCCATTCGTTCTATACCATTGTGGCATTTTAAACAATCGTTGTAATTTTCTGCTTTAACATATGCTGGTAAAAAAATGAGCGCAATAATAATTAAAAACCACATGTGCTAATTGTAGCATAAAAAAATTTTTTGATAAAGTAAAAAGTTTTAGGTAAGTGGTCCACACATACTTACCACCCCTACTAAATATATACAGATTCACAAACTTTTTCAACCATTCATAGGGGTAGCCTGCTACCCCTATGATATCTTCCATTAGTAAGGTTGGAAACC
>JAVRLY010000002.1:0-49611 GCA_031960885.1 Desulfurella sp.
CGCAAGATTTTTTTGTTTTGGCAAGCTTGTATGCTTCAATTAAATTTTCTGTTATATCACAGCAATTGAATACCACATATAAACTGTGAGTTTTCATTATGCTATCCAATTTTGATTTACTATCAATAGCGATTATTGCTTGAGCGCTATTTGCACTTACGCTTAGGGCTTTTGCGAAGCCTACATTATCGTTGCAATCGTAATCTTTTTGCACATCCATGCCATATGCATTGAGAAATTCTAGATTGTCTGTTTCAATAACATCTATAGCGTTGATTTTCGCAAATTGTTTTAATTTTTCAATCACAATACCACCTTGTCTTTAAATTGTTTATTTTCATAATTGTATATTATTGGTGTGCCAGTTGGTATTTCGACTTTTACAATTTGTTGCTCATCTAAATTTTCTATGAATTTTGTAATTGCTCTTAGGCTATTGCCATGTGCTACAATGAGTACATTTTCATTATTTTCTAAACGAGGAATGATATGTTTTTTAAAAAATGGTAGCGTGCGTTTTAAATTATCTTTTAGGGATTCACCGTTTGGCGGTGCGACATCAAAGCTTCTTCGCCACAGTTTGAGCTGTTCTTGGCCAAATTGAATACCAACTTCTTTTTTATTCAAACCTTGCAGATTTCCGTAATAGCGTTCATTTAATGCCTCTTTTTTTATGATTGGTATAATTTGGATGTTGGTTGAAAATGTTGACCATTTTTTCATTTTGCCTTTTGAGTGGATGATAACTGGCGACTTGGTAGTATTTAGTTTTGCAAGTGCAATAAGTGCAGTTTGAATAGCTCTTGCTAATTTTGATGTATAAACTATATCTATTTTTGTATTTGATAATTTTGAACCAGCTGATAGTGCTTCAAAAATACCTTTTTCGCTTAGCGTTACATCAACCCAACCAGTAAATAAATCTAAATCATTCCACATTGATTTTCCATGTCTAAGCAGGATTAATTGTGACATATTTCCCTCCTTTTT
The DNA here is from genome assembly GCA_031960885.1 of Desulfurella sp. GTDB lineage: Bacteria > Campylobacterota_A > Desulfurellia > Desulfurellales > Desulfurellaceae > Desulfurella. The sequence continues at coordinate 991 of JAVRLY010000002.1, forward strand.
CAATATTAGCACTTTTTTATTTACTTTCAAGTTTAGTTGTTGACATAGAAAATATTTTGTTTTAGATTAGATTTGTGGATATGAATGAGATTTTTGAGGTTTTAAGTTTAAAATTAGAAAACTACGAAAAAAGGCAATCACAGATTGAGCTGTCAAAGGATATATATAAATTGATGATAGATGGCAAAATAGGCTTGCTTGAAGCACCAACTGGCATTGGCAAAAGTTTTGCATACCTAATAGCTGCAAGTTTATTTGTTAAAAGTTTTGAAAAAAAAGTCGTTATAGCAACTAGCACTATTAATCTTCAAAAACAACTTATTTTAAAAGACATACCAGTAATCAAGAAGATATTTAGTGATATAAAATTTGATATTGCACTTGGAAGGCAAAATTATGCATGCAAAAGAAAATTTTACACATACGCTTTTAGTATTTTTAGTAACATAGGAGATCCAAAAGAGTTCTTAAGCAATATTCAAAATGGCACAAAAGATGAGTTTGAACTGCTTGACGATAATGTTTTTGAACAGATTAGGTCTGATAAAGATTCTTGCATGGGGCGCTTTTGTCCTCAATTTAAAAATTGTTTCTTTTTTAATGCACGAATGCGGCTAAAAGATGCAGATATAATTATCACAAATCATCACTTGGTTTTTAGTGATTTATTTGATGTAGCAGAAATATTTGATAGTATTGATGTGTTAATATTCGATGAAGCCCATAATATAGAAAACAATCTCACAAGTTTTGCAACCATGTCTTTTAATTTTTACGACCAAGTTAATGTGATTAAGAATTTTTTTGGCATTGCAAGTAAAATGAAGTTATTTGAGCTGATAAACAAAGTGACAAAGATTTTAGATGACCAAAAGCTTGAGTTGGCAAACCTTGCAAATACTGTCGAATACAGCGTAAACTATGGCGATGAATTTACTGCCCAAAAGTTGATGCGCATTTCTTATTTACAAGAGCAACTTACTTATGAATTTATTAATTATAAAGATAAGGTAGACATCGAGCTTGGAGTTGATTTTAAAGCAATTATTGATAAGCTCAGTTTAAATTTGAAAATCTTAAATTTATTTATGAAAAAGCAAGATGATGAATATGTGTATTGGATAGAAAAGTTTAAAGATATTGTCTTATTTAACATAACAGATTTGAACTTCGCAGATTTGCTAAAAAATAAACTCTATCCAAAAGTTAGTAGCGTAATTTTTACATCTGCAACATTATCCGTAAATGGTAACTTTAGCCTAATTAAAAATACTTTAGGTATCAATGAGCCATTTGAGAAGGTTTTTAAAACAGAATTTGATTACAAATCACAAGCAAAATTAGTTGTACTTAAAGGTATAAGTAACCCTAACACAAAAGAGTATATTGATGATTTGGCTAATGTAATTGTATCTGTGGCTAAGCAATTGAACAAGGGTATTTTAGTATTGTTTACCTCGTATAAGGTTTTAAATGATGTGTATATGCAAACAAAAGATGAGCTATCTTTAGCTGGTTATAGAATTTTAAAACAGGGTATGTTGGACAACTACAATATGCAAAAATATTTTTTCAAAGGTAAGACAATCTTATTTGGTGTAAATAGTTTTTGGGAAGGCATAGATGTTAGCGGCGATTATCTATCGTGCGTTATTATAACAAAACTACCGTTTGAAGTGCCTACGCATCCAATTGAAAAAGCCAAATATGACACATTGGCAAAAAACGGACAAAATGCTTTTTTAAATTACTCATTACAAAAAGCTATATTGAAATTTAAGCAAGGTTTTGGTAGGCTAATTAGGACAAAGAATGATACAGGCATTATTATAATAGCAGACAATAGGGTTTTAACAAAACCTTATGGCAAGGCTTTTATTCATTCATTGCCAGATGTTTCAATGGAAATTAAAAGCGTTGACAACTTATCTTTAGACCCAAACTATTAATTAAGTCTAGATCATCTTCTATTTTTCTTCCGGCTTGCGTAAGGTAGTTTCCAACCATAATCCCATTTGCTCCAGCGTAAAAGACAAATGGATGCAGTTGTTTTAAAACAAATTCTCTCCCGCCACATACCCTAATATCTTTGTCAGGCAAAACAAACCTAAACATAGAGATAATCTTTAAAGCCTCTTGGGGTTTTAGTGGTGGCTGTTTTTCAAGGGGCGTACCTTTTATGGGTATTAAAAAGTTAATTGGTATAGAATCCACATCTAGATTTTTCAGTTCAAATGCCAAACTTACTCTGTCTTGTAGGGACTCTCCAATACCAAATATACCTCCACTACACACATAAAAACCCTCATTTTTAGCCAATTTTATTGTATTTATGTCATCTTCATAACTGTGCGTTGTGCAGATTTTTGGAAAGAATTCTCTAGAAGTTTCTAAGTTGTGATGAAATTCAACTAAACCTGCTTTTTTTAACTCATCAAGTTGCTGTTTTGTTTGCAAACCAATGGATACACCAGGTAATAATTGATATTGAGAGATTTTTGAAATTGCTCCTTTTAGCTTTTCAAAATCTTTTAGGTTGTTTAGGCTTAGTCCGCTTGTTACAAGGCTTAGGCGCTCTATGGGGTAATTTGCATAGTATTGTATTTTTTGTTCGACAGTTGATACAGGCAAAAACTCATACGCTTCAATATTTGTATTAAAATGAGCTGATTGAGCACAAAATGAACAATTTTCGCTGCAGCGTCCACTTTTTGCATTTATGATAGAGCAAAAACTCACGTAATCTTTTTTGAAATATTTCTTTAATTTATCTGCATAGTAAAATAGTTCAAGCATATTATCGTCTGTGATTTTCAATATCTCCACTGCTTCACTAAAATCGATGTTTTTTTCAATTGCTTTTTTAAAAAGCTTATCAAGACTCATTGTGCCTCCATAATGTTAAGTTATTAAAGTATATAAAATTAACATACAAATTTCAAATATTTTTGCATTTAGCAAATGTATGAAGTATAATAATTACATGAATATTGAAACCGTAGTTGTAGGCGTGTTGCAAACGAATTGTTATATCGTTCATAACAATAAAGAAGCTATTATAATTGACCCAGGCAGCGATGCTCCAAAAATAATAAATATTATTACTCAAAAAAAACTCAAGCCAACTTTGATAGTCAACACGCATTATCACTTTGACCATACAGGTGTAAATAAAGATATAAAAGAAGCTTTTGATATACCCATTGCCATTGGGAAAAAAGACGCTCCTTTTTTAGAAAAAGCTTATATTGATGGTTTGATGTTTATGATTGATACAAAACCTTCTCCAAAAGCAGACATTTTACTTAACGAAAATGATAAAATAACTATAGGAGAAGACATTGAATTGTTTGTTTTAGAAACACCAGGGCATTCAATGGGCTCAATATGCCTACTTAATAAACACGAACATGTAATATTTAGTGGTGATACGCTTTTCTTTGAGTCAGTTGGGCGTTTTGATTTGCCAAATTCATCTGAAAGCCATTTAAAACAATCACTTCAAAAACTATTGTTTCTTGACGATGATTATGTAGTGTACCCAGGTCACGGACCAACAACTACTATACAACACGAGAAATACTACAATCCCTTTATCTAAAAAGAGGGGGAAACCCCCTCAAAATTACTCTTCTACTTTAATTGATTCAGTTGGACATGCTTCAGCTGCTTCTTTAATTACATCAATTGAAGCACCATCTGGATTTTTTACCTGAGCTTTTCCATCAACCATCTCAAATACATCTGGTGCTGTATCTACACACACTTCGCAACCAATGCATGTTGCTTGATCTACGCTAACTTTTGCCATACAAAAACCTCCACTTTTTTTTCGTATTGTATTATACAAAGCACCCTATGTCAAGTTATTGCTAAAATTTAGAAACAGAGCTGTTTGAGTTTATTTGGCTTGAAAAATTATATTTAATAATATATAAAAGCTTTTATGGATGTATCGGTTGTAATTCCAACTTTTATGGGTGAAAAAACACTAAAGCCATTGCTTATTAGATTAACGCAAGAGCATGTTCGCGATATAATTGTAATAGATTCACAGTCCAAAGATTATACGCTAGATATTGCAAAAGCATTTACAAATAGGATATATGTAATTAAAAAAGAACAATTCAATCATGGTTTAACCAGAAATTTTGGTTTAGAGTTAGCCAGTTGCGAGATTGTTGTGTTTTTAACTCAAGATGCAATACCGCAAAAAAATTCTATTCGTGTATTAGCAAATAGTTTTAAAGATAGCGATATTGCTATTGCTTATGGAAGGCAATTGCCTCATAAAAACGCAATTGAGTTTTCAAAACACTTAAGATACTTTAATTACCCCGATTACTCGATTAAAAAAACGCTTGATAAAAAACATGAGTTTGGAATGAAACTGGCATTTAACTCTAACTCATTTGCTGCATATAGAAAAAGCGTAATAAAAAACTTAGGTGGTTTTGTAAGGCTTGATTTTGGAGAAGATGTTTATATGGCTGCTCTTGCACTTAAAAATGGTTATGCGGTTTTTTATAATCATGAAGCTATAGTTTATCACTCGCATAATTATTCTCTAAAGGAAGAGTTTTTGCGATATATTGAGGTAGGAAAATTTTATAAATCTCAAAATTGGATTGAAAAAGAGTTTGGCAAAACGCAAGATGAAGGTTTTCGTTATGTTAAATCTCAATTAGAGTATTTGGTGAAAACGAAAAAACTATATTGCTTACCTTCGTTTGCGATAAGGGACATATTAAAATTTGTAGCGTTTAAATTGGCGTAAGAGGAGATACATATGCCATTTAGCTTTGAAAAATTAAGTTTGGATAAGGCAATACTTATCAAGCCTCAGGTTTTTTTTGATAATAGAGGTTATTTTTTAGAAACTTACAAAAAAAGTGAATTTGAGACAATTGGCATACTGGATGAGTTTAATCAAGATAATCATTCTTTTTCGGAAAAAGGTGTATTGCGTGGACTTCATATACAGCGCCGCCCATTTGGTCAAGCAAAATTGGTGCGTTGCGTGTATGGTGAAATATTTGATTGCATTGTGGATGTGAGGGCTGGTTCAAAAACATACGGCCAATATTTATCTTTTATCTTAAACGATAAAAATCATTACATTTTGTATGTACCAGAAGGTTTTTTGCATGGTTTTGTTACGCTAAGCGATGAAGCTATTGTACTTTATAAAGCGTCAAAAGAATATTGCAAAGAATGTGAAGATGGCGTGATTTGGAATGACCCAATACTAAACATTAACTGGCCCATAAAAGAGCCTATAGTTTCGCAAAAAGATTTACAACTAGGCGCATTTAAAGATTTTGAGGCATATATATGATATTGATACTTGGCGCACATGGTCAATTGGGAAAGGCTTTTATAAAGGTATTATTACAACAAGCAATAGATTTTAAGGCTTTTGGAAGGGAATGCGATATATCTAACATTGATTTATTGTATGCTACATTTAAAGAATATAAGCCTTTAGTTGTTATAAATTGCGCTGCTTACAATTTAGTTGATGATTGTGAAGCAAATTATCATTTAGGTTACAAAACAAACACACAAGGCCCGACAAATTTAGCCATTTGCGCAAAGGAGTTTGGCTCATTTTTAATTCATTATAGTACCGATTATGTTTATGATGGAGCTAAAGTGGGATTATATAGTGAAGCAGACAAACCAAATCCGTTGAATGAGTATGGAAAATCCAAGCTTTTGGGTGAGTACGCTATTTGTGACATATTAGAAAATTACCTTATTTTGCGTACAAGCTGGGTATATGGCAATGGTAAGAATAATTTTATTGCAAAGTTTGTTGCTTGGAGCAAACAAAATGAATATATAAAAGTTGCATATGACGAGTTTTCTGTACCTACATCGACAAAAACAATTGTCCAAGTAACGCTATTATCTATCAAAAAAGATTTAAGAGGCCTATTTTGCTTGGCAAACAGTGGGTATTGTTCACGGTTTGAGTGGGCAAGTTTTGTTAATAAAAAACTTAATTTAAAAAAATTTATTTACCCTGTTTCAAGAGAAATTTTTAATTTGAAAGCAAAACGCCCTTTATTTAGCGCAATGAGCAACAATCTGTTAAGTAAAACGCTAAACATTGAAATCCAAGATTGGCAAAGCGCGTTAGAAGAGTTTTTAGTAAGTGACTATGAAGAAAACTAACCAAATAATTGCGTTTTTAATAATTGTAATATTCGATTTTATTGCATTTGCAATAAGTCTATATCTGGCACACCAAACACGAATATTTTTAAATGTTTTTGATATTGTTCAGTACAAAAAGCCGTTTTCTTACTATTATGAATATTTTTTTGTTTTTTTTATTATATTTTTTTTGTTTTACTATGAGGGGGTTTACACAAAACGCTACGACATTTGGGAAGATATGAAAAAAATTTTCAATTCTTTGGCAATCATTGTTGTAGTTGTGCTTTCTCTTGTTTCAATTACAAAATCAAGCCTATTATTTTCTAGGCTTGTGATATTTTTGTTTTGGTTTTATAGTCTATCTGTATTTCCACTATTTCATGTGTTGTCTAAAAAGCTGTTGTATAGACTAAATTTGTGGCAAAAAAATGTAATAGTATGTGGTACTTCAAACGAGACTTTAGAATTTAGCAATTCTTTAGAAAACCAGTTTTACTTAGGTTACAAAATATATGCTTTTTTTGATAGGAAGTCTCATCAAAAGAAGTTTTGTGGCAAAAAAGTAATAAGGTCTGTTTTAGAACTTAACACTGAGTCAAAAAAACACGATATCGACACGATTTTTGTTATTGCTTCTTCCAAAACAGATATCGACTTAACAAGCTTGCAAACGATTTTTAAGAATGTAATTGTTATACCCGACCTTGAGGGTTTGTCTATTTTCAATACAAAAATAAATTTTTATTTTTCGCAAAAATTGTTATTTATTCAAACAAAGAATAATTTAGATTCAATTTTAAATCGTATGTTGAAAAGATTATTTGATTTAATACTTGTAGTTATTGCGCTGCCTTTTTTCTTAATTGCGTTGATTTTTATCAGCATAGCTATCAAAGCAACATCTAAGGGTCCCATTTTTTTTAAGCATGAAAGGATAGGCAAAAACGGTCAAATTATCAAAATTTACAAATTTCGCAGCATGTATGTGGATGCTCAAGAGCGTCTAAAGGTTTTGCTTGAGAATGACGAAGCATTAAAACAAGAGTGGAATCAGTATTTTAAACTTAAAAATGATCCAAGAATAACAAAAGTTGGCCACTTTTTGAGAAATACATCCCTAGATGAATTACCGCAAATAATAAACATTATTAAAAATGAGATGTCATTTGTTGGTCCAAGACCTGTCGTTCAAGAAGAAGTAGAAAAATACTATAAAGAGTATGCGAAGTTTTACTACATGGTTAATCCTGGTCTTACAGGGCTTTGGCAAGTAAGTGGTAGAAATGATACAACATACGATTTTCGGGTTAAAATGGATAGTTGGTATGTCACTAATTGGTCACTGTGGCTTGATATAATTATAATAGTTAAGACAATTGCCGTTGTAATAAGAAAAGAGGGTGTTTATTAAAAATTCAAAGTAGTGTATTGACTGATAAAAGAAATTATGGTAGTTTGTCTTTGGTTTTTTATGATTGTGCGTTTGAAAGTCGTTGCAAATGCGAAACAAGATGTAATCTATGGAGCAGAAGGAGGTTTTTTGAAAGTTAAAGTGTCAAAGCCTGCTTATGATGGTAAAGCTAATAAGGCTCTTATTAACTTGATGTCTTGTTTTTTTAATATAAAAAAATCTGATATTAAAATTTTAAGCGGCGAAAAATCTCACATAAAAACACTTGAGTTATCAATAAAAGAAGAAGATTTTAATTTTAAAATAAAACAGGTGAATGCAAATGCCAATTTATGAGTATAAATGTTCTGTTTGTGATGAAGTTATTGAATTAATGCAAAAGATTGGTGCTAAACCTCCGAAAGTATGCCCTGCTTGTGGCTCTACAAACTCTCTAAAGAAGCTTATTTCTCATACTTCTTTTGAGCTGAAAGGCTCTGGGTGGTATGTGACAGATTACAAAAATAACTCTAAACCGATAAACGCAAAGTCTGAGTCTAATACTAATAAAGGAGAAGTTAAAAATGTTGGAAAAGACACTGTCAATCATTAAACCTGATGCGGTAAAAGCACTCTATAGCGGAAAGATTATAGCAATGCTTGAAGAACATGGTTTTGCTATAAAAGCGATGAAAAAAATACATCTTACAAAAAAACAAGCTAAAGGTTTTTATATTGTGCATAAAGATAAACCATTTTATGATTCCCTTACCACATTTATGTCTAGCGGAAGTATTGTTGTTATGGTTTTAGAAAAAGATAACGCAATTGCAGACTATAGAACACTAATGGGTGCAACCGATCCATCTAAAGCCAAAGCAGGTACAATTAGAGCAATGTATGCAAAAAATATAGAAGAAAATGCAGTTCATGGTTCCGATTCTAAAGAATCAGCTGATTTTGAAATACCTTATTTTTTTAGTGAATTAGAAATAATTTAAAGGAGAAGTTAAAAATGGCTCAACCAAAAAGAAAATCTTGTCATTCAAGAGCTGCAAAAAGGGCTACGCACAAAAAAGCAAGTATGCCTGCAATATCAAAGTGTTCAAGATGTGGCGCTGTGAAATTGCCACACACTGTTTGTCCGTCTTGTGGTTATTATAAAGACGAGGAAATCATAAAAATTGAAGAATGAGATCAAAAATAGTGGTAGATGCATTTGGTGGTGACCATGCTCCAAAGGAAGTTGTGTTGGGGGCATTTTTAGCTGCCAAAGAGTTTGATCTAGATATAGTGCTTGTTGGAAAAAGAAATGAAATAGAAAAAAATGTAGAAATTTTTTCTCAAGATTTTAAATCTAACATTGTAGAAAGGATAAGTGTAGAAGATGCTCCAAACACTATTACAATGTTTGACAAACCTAGCGTAGCCATAAGAAAAAAAGATTCTTCGATGTATATAGGTATGGAGCTTGTTAAAAACAAAAAAGCTGATGCTTTTATAAGTGCTGGCAATTCTGGGGCAGTCATGGCTATCGCTATGGTTGTACTTGGCAAACTAAAAGGTATTTCAAGACCTGCAATAGGCACACTTTTACCCACAGTAAAAAGTAGTGTTTTGCTGTTAGATGCAGGAGCGAATGTGGATTGCAAACCCATTCATTTACTTGAATTTAGTATAATGGGTTCAGTTTATATCAAACATATGCTAAATATACAAAAACCCATAATTGGTTTAATAAGCAATGGTTCAGAGCCGGGCAAAGGCAATAGTCTTGTAATTAAAGCCTATGATTTAATTAAATCTTCTACTTTAAATTTTTATGGTAATATCGAAGGAAATGAGATATTTGCAGACAAAGTTGATGTAGCTGTGTGTGATGGATTTGTTGGTAATATTATTTTAAAAACTTCTGAATCTGTTCCCAATATCATTGGAGAATTTTTAAAAGCACAAATTTCTAAGAGTTTGATTTATAAAATAGGTTACTTATTATCTAAGCCTGCATTTAGAATGCTTAAAAAGAAGACAGATTATGCGGAATTTGGGGGGGCGCCGCTTTTGGGTGTCAATGGTGCTTGCATAATTAGCCATGGAAGAAGCAAAGCTTATGCCATAAAAAACGCTATATTGAAAGCTGCAAAATTTGCAAACCTAGATATAAATATTAAGATTGAAGAAGCCATAAAAAAATGTTCTACGCTTAGGTATTATAAGTTTGAAAGAGGGGTGGAAAATGCGATCTAAAATCGTTTCTATTAGTTCTTATTTGCCAGAAAAAATTATGACTAATCACGATTTAGAAAATATAGTAGATACATCTGATGAATGGATTGTCCAACGCACTGGCATAAAACAGCGTCACATATCTGACAAACCTACAAGCTATTTAGCTTATATGGCAGCAAAACAAGCTATTGAAGGAATAATTAGTCCAGATGATATAGATGTTATTATTGTTGCAACAGTAACGCCAGATAAGATTTTGCCAGCAACGGCGTTATTTGTTCAATCTTTACTAAAAGCAAAAAATGCTTTTTGTTTCGATATAAATGCAGCTTGTAGCGGTTTTTTGTATGCCCTAAGCATAGGCGATTCTTATATTCGCTCAGGTAGCGCAAAAAACGTACTTGTAGTAGGCGCTGAAGTACTTAGTAAATTTGTTGATTGGACCGATAGAAGTACCTGCGTAATTTTTGCCGATGGAGCAGCTGGCGTTTTGTTGCAGCCCAGTGATGATGAAAGCGGTATTATAGATATAGTTTTACATTCTGATGGGGATTATACTGATTTAATGCAAATACCTGCTGGTGGTAGTTTGTCGCCTTGTTCAAAGGAAGCGATAGACAACCACGATATTTATATCAAGATGCTTGGCAATCAAACATTCAAAATGGCTGTTCAAAATATTGTTGCAGTATCAGAAGAAGCATTAAATAGATGCAATATGAATTTTAGTGATATTGACTTAATGGTTAGTCATCAAGCAAATATTAGGATAATAGAGGGTGTAGCAAAAAGAATTAATTTGCCATCAGAAAAGGTTCAAATAGCTCTTGATATTCATGGCAATACTGCAGCAGCTTCAATCCCTTTAGCTCTTGATTTAGCTTATAAACAAGGTAAGATTAAAAAAAATAGTAAGATTTTACTTAATAGTTTCGGCGCAAGTTTGACATGGGGTGCTAGCGTAATCGTTTGGTAGGAGGCGGTTAATGTTTAAAACTGAGATTTGCGATATACTTGGAATAGAATATCCCATATTTCAAGGTGGCATGGCTTGGGTTTCAGATGCAAAATTGGCTTCGAGCGTTAGTCAAGCGGGTGCACTTGGTATCATTGCAGCAGGACATGCCACACCAGAATGGTTAGAGAGCCAAATTTTAATGGCAAAAGAGATGACAAATAAACCTTTTGGTGTGAATATTATGTTACTTTCACCGTTTGTTGAAGAAATTGTTAAATTAGTTATAAAACACAAAGTCAAGGTTGTTACAACCGGTGCTGGAAACCCAGGAAAATATATGCAAGCATTTGCAGATGCTGGTATAAAAGTAATCCCGGTATTGGGTTCTGTTGCATTAGCCAAACGCATGGAATCTATTGGAGCAGTAGCTGTTGTAGCCGAAGGAATGGAATCTGGTGGACACATAGGAGAGCTTACTACGATGGCACTTGTTCCTCAAGTGGTTGATGCTGTAAAAATACCTGTAATTGCTGCAGGCGGCATTGGAGATGGTAGGGGTTTTTTGGCTGCTTTAGCACTTGGCGCAAAGGGTGTACAAATTGGTACAAGGTTTATAGCCTCAATTGAGTGTCAGGCTTCAGAAAACTACAAACAAGTTATAGTTAAAGCAAAGGATCGCGATACAGTTGTTACTGGGTTATCAACAGGGCATCCTGTTAGAATTATTAGAAATAAACTTGCAAGAGAGTTTGAAAAGTTGGAAAAGCAAGAAGCCTCAATTGAAGAAATTGAAAAGTTAGGTTCTGGGAAATTAAGGCTTGCTGTCGTTGAAGGAGATGTTGAAAATGGTAGCGTTATGGCTGGCCAAATATCTGGTTTGGTTAAAGAAATCAAACCAGTGAAAGAAATAGTAGCAGATATTATAAGCCAGGCTAAAGCAACTCTTAAAAACTTGCAATCTTTTGAGGTTTAGAATGAATTTTTTGATTTTTACAGGTCAAGGATCTCAGTTTGTAGGAATGATAAAAGATCTGTATGGTAATTTTGATATCGTTAAGTCTATTATAAAAAAAGTTGATAAAACGTTGTCTTTTTCTTTAAGTAGTTTAATGTTTAATGGACCAATAGAAGAGTTAACGCTAACAAAAAATGCCCAACCTGCAATATTGGGCTCTTCAATAGCAATTTATGAGTTATTAAAAAGTGAACTAGGTTTTGAGTTTGATATAAGTGCAGGCCATTCTTTGGGACAATATAGCAGTCTTGTTGCAGCAGAATCAATTAGTTTAGAAGATGCGGTTTATGCTGTCTATAACCGTGGTAAATTTATGCAAGAAGCTGTAAGCGAAAGTGTGTCTGCAATGATGGCTGTAATTGGCAATAATGTAAAAGAGATAGAAAACCTATGCAAAGAAGTTTCTAAAGAAGATGATTGTTATTGTGATATAGCAAATTACAATGCACCAACTCAAATAGTGGTTTCTGGTTATAAAAAAGGTATAGAAAAATTGCAAAACGTTATTAAAGAACTCAATTTGGGAAAGACTATTATGCTTGATGTATCTGCACCATTCCACTGCAAACTCATGGAACCTGTTATTGAAAAAATGGAAAAAGTCCTTGATAAAATATCAATAAAACCAGCAAATAAAATTGTCATAGAAAATGTTAATTCAGACACTATTAAAACGCCGCAAGAAATAAAGCGTTCATTGCTTGAGCAAATAGCAAAACCTGTTAAGTGGGTTGATAATGTCAATAAAGCCTTAGAATTTAAGGTAAATTTGATAGTTGAGTGTGGACCAAAAGATATTTTGTCATCCATGTTAAAAAGAAGTTTAAAAAATGTAAATATTAGTGGAATTTTTGATATAAAAAGCTATAATACTTTTAGGGAAAATTATGAGTTACAAAGGTAATGTTGCAATTATAACTGGCGCCTCAAGGGGCATTGGAGCTGCAATTGCCATAGAATTAGCAAAAAAAGGTTTGAATGTAATTATAAATTACAACTCAAATGAAGAAAAAGCCATTGCTGTAAGTGAAGCAATTAAGAAAGACCAGGGCAAGTGTGAGATTAAAAAATTTGATGTATCAAATAGTGTGCAAGTTGAGGCAGCATTTGCTGAAATCATAGATAAGTATAAAAGTATTGATTATCTTGTAAACAATGCTGGCATTGTATCTGATAACCTCATTATAAAAATGAAAGATGATGAGTTTGATAGGGTAATTAAAACAAACTTGTATGGTGCTTTTAACTGCTCTAAGATTGCTGCAAAGTATATGTTAAAGCAAAAATTTGGTGTTATCTTGAATATTACTTCAATTATAGGTATAATGGGTAATGCTGGTCAATCAAATTATGCAGCATCAAAAGCAGGTATTATTGGTTTAACAAAAAGTTTAGCAAAAGAGTTGGGTTCAAGAAATATTCGTGTGAATGCAATTGCTCCTGGTTTTATTGAAACAGATATGACTGAGAATCTTAATATAATCCAAAGGAAATTTTTGGTAGATAAAATTGCTTTAAAGAGGCTGGGTACTAGTGAAGATGTTGCTAATCTCGCGACATTTTTAATTAGCGAAGAGGCGAGTTATATTACTGGCGAAGTTATAAGCATTAATGGCGGTTTAAGTATTTGAAAAATAATTATACAAGGAGGAACAATAGATGTCATCTATTGCAGATCAGGTAAAAGAAATTATTAAAGAGCAACTTGGGGTAGAAGAAGAAGAAATTAAGCCAGAGGCAAAATTTATTGAGGATCTTGGAGCAGATTCTTTGGATACCGTAGAATTAGTTATGGCTATGGAAGAAAAATTTGGTATAGAAATACCAGATTCTGATGCTGAGAAAATTTTGACAGTTCAGGATGCAATAAGCTACGTAGAAAATCATATTAACAAATAAATGCAATATGAGAAAGAGAGTAGTTATAACAGGCTATGGGATGATATCGCCCATAGGCCTATCTGCTAAAGAAAGTTTTCAAAATGCTATTAGCGGTTTTAGTGGTATAGGTAAGATTACAAAATTTGATGCCTCAAATTTTGAGGTTCAAATTGCTGCTGAGGTTAAAGGCTTTGAGCCGGAAAAGTACGTTGAGAAAAAAGAAGTAAAAAAGTATGATTTTTTTAGTCTATACGCTTTAGCCGCAGCGCAAGAAGCTATAGAACATGCAGGTTTAGATTTAGAAAAGGTTGATTTATTTAGATGTGGGGCGAGTGTAGGCTCTGGTATTGGTGGACTTGGAGCTATAGAAAAATATGATCAGGCTTTAATCCAACGGGGCTACAAAGGTGTGTCTCCATTTTTTATACCAATAGCTGTTATCAATATGGCTGGTGGAAATATAGCAATAAAATTTGGACTCAAAGGCCCAAATTATGCTACTGTAACCGCTTGTGCATCTGCTACGCACGCAATAGGATTTGCAGCAAGAAATATAATGTATGATGATGCTGATGTCATGATTGCAGGTGGTTGTGAATCAACTATTACACCTCTTGCTATAGCAGGCTTTCAAAATATGAAAGCCTTATCAACAAGAAATAATGAACCCCAAAAAGCCTCTAGACCATTTGATATAGATAGAGATGGCTTTATTGTAGGAGAAGGGGCTGGTATTTTAGTTTTAGAAGAATATGAACACGCCAAAAGGCGTAATGCAAATATCATAGCTGAATTAGCAGGTTTTGGCATGAGCGATGATGGTTATCATATAACAGCTCCAGATCCAGAAGGTAAAGGCGCTATTTATGCTATGAAAATGGCTTTGAATAATGCTAACCTTAAGCCTGAAGACGTCGATTACATCAATGCTCATGGTACTTCTACTTATTTTAATGATAAAATAGAAACATTTAGCATAAAGTCGGTTTTTAAAGATTATGCATATAAAATAGCTGTAAGCTCAACTAAATCAATGACAGGTCACTTGCTTGGTGCAGCAGGGGGCGTTGAAGCTGTTTTTAGTGTTATGACAATAGAAAATTCCATAATACCGCCAACTATTAATTTAGAACACCCAGATCCCGAGTGTGATTTATTTTATGTGCCGAATGTATCAATAGAAAAAAAAGTCAATGTAGTTATGTCTAATTCTTTTGGCTTTGGCGGCGCTAATGCTGTTTTGATATTTAAAAAATTTAATGAATAATGCCATTTTTTTTGACTTAGATGGAACTCTTGTAAATTCAAAAAAAGATTTGGAAAAAGCAGTGATTGTCACTGCTTCAAATCTTAAACTTAAAATTTTAGACACAGAATACATTTTGTCTTTAGTAGGCAATGGTATTCATAAATTAGTTGAAGATTATTTGCGTACCGTTGATGCATTCAACTATTATAATCGATTTTTAGATTTATTCTTAGATTATTACTACAATCACATTTGCGAGGGTAGTTACCTATACGATGGTGTAAAAACCACATTGTCAAAACTGCAGAGGTACTATAAATTATTTGTAGTTAGTAACAAACTTGAATCATTTTCTAAAAAGTTATTAAAAGAGTTAAACATTGATGCTTTCTTTGTTGATATAGTAGGCGGTGATAGTTTTGAAAATAAAAAACCGCACCCACAACCAATTTTGGCTTTAGTAAAAAAGCACAACATAGATATTAACCGTTCTATTTTTGTTGGTGATAGTGAAAATGATTTCCTAGCCTCAAAAGCTTCAAATATGAAAATGGCTTGGGTTAGTTTTGGCTATAAAGATAAATCAATTCTAAAAAAAATTACTCCAGACTTTATTTTCGATAAATTCGGGTATATATTAAACGTAGCTTTATGAATTTTGATATTGAGGTGTATCCTAATATAAAATATTTAAAAGAAATATGTGATTCATATAATGTTAAATTATATTTGGTTGGCGGCGCTGTTAGAGATATAATTTTAAATAGAAAAATAACCGACTTTGATTTTTTAGTTGATTGTAAAATAGAGGAAATAGTAACAACATTTCAGATAAAAACCAATAGAAAATTCATATTATTTGATAAGAAAATAAAGGTTTATAGATTTTTTTTTGAAGATTTTACAATTGATTTATCAGAACTTAAACCAAAGACTTTGGAATATGAGCTAGAAAGGCGTGATTTTACTATAAATTCAATAGCTTTAGACCTAGATACTAAAATATTAATTGATCCAGCGAAAGGCTTAAATGACCTGCAAAATCGTATATTGAGATACTCTAGTAGCATAATTTTTGAAGATGATCCCATAAGATTAATTAGATTATTTCGTATTGCAGCTCAACTAAAATTTGACATAGAAAAAAATACATTAGAAAAGGCTAAAAATTCTATTTATTTACTTAAAAATGTTGCTTTTGATAGAATAACACAGGAATTAGAAAAATTTTTTATGATAAATGATACTTTTAACTATATTTTGCTAATGGATAGAATTGGCTTAATTGATGAACTTTTTGAAGAGCTATCATTTGAAAATGGATGTATGCAAAGCTCTAGTCACTTGTATGATGTAAAATCACACTCATTAAGTGTATATAATTTTGTTGAATGGTCAATTTTAAGAATGAAAAGGATTGTTGGTGAAGATTGTTTTGCAAATTACTATAATTATTATACATCTAACAGAAAACATATCATTATAGCTTTAAAATTGGCTGCATTATTTCATGATTGTGGTAAGCCATTTGTAAAGCAAATTAACGGTAATGAGATTTCTTTTAAAAATCACGAAATTTACAGCGCAGAAATTTTTAAAAAATATGCCAAAATGTATAATTTTCAAAAAAAAATCATACAGACAACAAATTTTTTAATTTTAAATCATATAGTGCCAGCTCAACTTTTTTTAGAATGGAAAAATAATTCTTTAAATGATGAATTGTTGTATGATTTTTTTGATAAATTCCAAATATACGGGGTTGACCTTTTGATTTTTGCATTGTCTGATACATTAGCTAAAGGAAAAATAAGAATGGTTAACAGAGAGATATTTATAGATTTTCTTAAAGACATGGTATGTTTTTATTTTGAAAGGTATGTTAATTTTATAAAGCTCCCACAGATTTTGAAAGCAAACGAGCTAAGCAAACTTGGTATAAAAGATTCAAATCTTTCTAAAGTGATAAAATTAATTAAGAAATATACTTTCTTGCAAAAAATTCAAACAAAAGATGACGCTCTTAATTTTGCAAGGCAATTCTTGAAATAACCTAATGCAAAGGTATATTTATTTCTAAGACTTCAAAATGGCTATCGCGTTCTAATTTTACATCTATGCGAGATGGATCAATTTTAACATATTTTGATATCACAGCTATTAGATCTTTTCTTAAGTCTTCTACAAAAGGCGCGCTATTTAGCTGCCTTTCATGTGCAAGAATTATTTGCAGTCTATCTTTTGCAATATTTGCCGAATCTCTTCTTTTTGTAAAAAAATCTAATAATCCCATATTTAATCCTTAAAAAAGCTAAAAAGTGTTTGTAAAAAGCCTTTTTTATCTTCTTTTATTTCTGTAAACTCAACATTATCGCCTAAAATTCTTCTTACTATATTAAAATAGGCTTTACCTGAAGGGCTATCTTTATGCAATACTGACGGTTCTCCCATATTTGTATAGCTAATAATATTTTTATCTTCTGGTACTATACCAATCAAAGGTATGCCAAGAATTTGTAAAACATCATCTTTACTCAACATGTCACCATTTTTAATAAGAAGCGGATTCACTCTATTTATTATTAACTTAATATTCTTTTTTTCATTAGCTTCGAGAATACCCACTACTCTATCTGCATCTCTAATGGATGAAATTTCTGGTGTCGTTACAATAAAAACTTCATCTGCTGGTATCATAGCATTTTTAAATCCACCTTCAATACCAGCTGGCGAGTCTAAAATAATGTAATCGAATTCTTCTTTTAAATCTTGTGTTAATTTAACAATCTGTTCGGGTTTTACAGCTGATTTGTCTCTTGTTTGAGCAGCTGCTATTAGATATAGATTTTCTGTTCTTTTGTCTCTAATAAGAGCTTGATTGATTTTAGCAGCATTCTCAACAATATTTACAACATCGTAAACTATCCTATTTTCTAAACCTAGAATCATATCAAGATTTCTAAGACCAATATCAAGATCGATTGCAACACATTTTTTGCCTGCAAGGGCAAGTCCAAGTGCAATATTTGCACTTGTAGTAGATTTTCCTACACCACCTTTACCAGATGTAATTGTAATAACTTTTCCCATTTAATTACTCCATTTTGTAATTTAACCAATTTTTATAATCTAAAACAATAATTTGTTCATTTTCAACAAAGGCAACTTCTGGTTCTTTTTTTGACATATTTTTGTGTTTATCTGGTGATTTAGCAAGAAAATCAAAAATACGAATCTGTGGACTATTTATTTCAAAAGAAAATATAAAAGCATCTTTATCACCTTTGAAGCCTGCATGTGGTATACCTTCTAGACTGCCAAGCACGAAAATATTTTTTTTGGCATAGATGTATGCATCTCTATTTACATTGCCTAATATGATTAAGTTATCATCTGATTCTAACATTTGACCACTTCGCAAGTTACCTTTAAAAACCACTGAGTTAGGGTGTTGAATGAATTCTGATAACAGGTTGGTATTCAGATTGGTTTCAATTTTTGTGTTATCAACAAAGACAGCACTCACATATAAATTATGTTTTTTGAGATGCTCAATTGCAAAATCGATATCCCTTTGATAATCTAACTTTATTGTAAGTATTGAATTTTTAAATAATTCAGCATTTTTTATTAGATGGTTATCTATAAATTCAATAACTTGTTCATTAGAACTGTCTTTATCAATTTGGATTTCGTATCCCAAATAGTTTCTACCTTTTATTGATAAATCTTTCATACTTTTACTAATACCATAAAAAAATAATATTTTCAAGAATTATTGAAAATTAAAAATTCTTCATGTATACTCTATCTCTGTGGTGAAAATAGCAATTTATGTATTGGGTTTTACTCTTTCTCTTATAGAGTTGATTTTATCTTTTTTTAATAAAAGCCTATGTGATGCGTATTCATGCAAATTAGTCGCAAATTATGTAAAGTATGGCGAATCCGTACTAATTTTTATTGGCGTTATTGTTTTTTTATTGCTTATTGCATTGGAGTTGAGTAAAAGCAGTTTAAAAGAACATATAATTGACGCTTTGCTAATATCTGCTTTATCAACAGAAGGTCTATTAATATCATTTCAAATTTTTTCGCTTAAAGTGATTTGTTATTTTTGTTTTTCGGTTTTTTCAATTTTTCTTGTTTTGGTTGTGTTGCGCCTATCTCAAAAACATTATTCTATGCTTTTTGCGCTTGTCTCATTTGTAAGCGTGTTTTTTATGGGTTTTTTGATTTTGCCTAATTTGTCGCCATTACAATCTGGATATGATTTGTTTTATTCAAAAGCTTGTCCACATTGTGAAAAAACTATAGAATTTTTAGAAAAAACACACATTAGCGTAAATAAATACAATGCTCAAGATTATAAAAATTTTCTCAACAACATAGGCATAAACGAAGTGCCAGTACTTTTTATAAATTTGCCACATGAAAAGAAATTCATTGTAGGTCAAGAAAACATTGAAAGATATTTTGAGTCAAACTTACAACATAGTTATAATTTTCAAAAAACTAACAATAATTTTTTCAACAATGACCAAACATGTATTTTAGGTGATAATTGCACAAAATGAAAAAGTTTTTAGTTATACAAACAGCATTTTTAGGTGATGCAATACTTAGTGTACCTATTATTGACTCATTAAAAAATAAGTTTCAAGATGATAATATTTATGTGCTTACTACACCTCAAAATAAAGATGTTTATACGCTAAACCCAAATGTTTATGAGATTATCCTCTATGATAAACATAATCTTGAGAATGATATCTTTAGTATGATACGAAAAATTAAATTTTTAAAAAAAATTGGTTTTGATTGTATAGTTACACCCCATCCAAGCGCTAGGACTGCTCTTATTAGTTATTTTAGTTCTGCAAAGGTGCGTATTGCTCCATCAAGTGTTTCATTAAGTTTTTTATATTCGCCCACGGTAAATACATCATCTTATCTCCATCAGATTGATAAAAATCTAGCGTTACTTAAACCTCTTGGTTTTAGTGAAAAAGATTTAATTAGGAAAATTAATCTGTTTTTTACAAAAGAAGATGAAAAACTCATAAATGGAGTACTTGAGGCTTATTCTGTTGATCATAACAAAAAAATAATTGTAATTAATCCTTTATCTGCATGGCTTACAAAAAGATGGCCAAAAGAATATTATAAAGAGTTGGCTTTTATGCTACTCCAAAGTGGACATCTTGTGATATTAGTTGGAACAAAAAAAGATATTGGCATCGGGGAATATATAAAAAATAATAAAAAAAATATTGTAAATCTTATGGGTCAGACAAACCTGAAAGAATTATTCGCTGTAATTGCAAAAGCAAATTTATTAATATCAAATGATTCTGCACCTGTCCACATAGCATCTGCATATGATACCCCTACAATCGAAATATATGGTCCGACATTGCCTGAATTTGGATTTTATTCGCTAAGTACAAAAAATAAGATTTTAGAGATAAAAGACTTAGATTGTAGACCTTGTGGTTCACATGGCAGCAATGCGTGCAAAAAGTCTCACTTTGATTGTATGATGCGTATTTTGCCTCAAGAAGTTTTTAAAGCAGCCATTGAGTTTCTATAATGAATTTGTGCGTGATTCGTTTAAGCTCTATAGGCGACATTGTCATAACATCCGCATTTTTAGTAGAATTAAAAAAACTATACCCAAATAGCAAAATTTTCTATATCACTAAATATTCGTATCTAGATTTATTTAAAGTTATGCCCTATGTTGATGAAGTGATAGATTATAAAAATGCAAGTATGCTTAAAAATGTCCAATTTTATGCTATATACGATTTACAAGTTAATTTAAGAAGTATTATTTTGTCATACACGTTAAATGGTAAAGTTTATAGAGCGCCCAAACACAGACTTTATAGACTGAAAGTGTTGTATAAGTCTAAATTTCCTTTGAATTTTATAAAAGACAAAAAACAAAAGGATGTGATTGAAGATTATTTGAGTTTAATAAACAAAAGCGATGGCCAACCAAAACTTATGTGCAATAAAAAAAAAGAAACACACGATAGTCTCGTAATTGGTTTAGCTCCATTTGCTGCTTGGAAAAATAAAATGTGGCCAACAGAAAAGTTCATAAAACTTTTAGAGCGTTTGAATTCACTTTTTCATCCAACATTCTATATTTTTGGCTCTAAAGAAGAAAAAAGCCTTGCCCATTATTTTGATAATCTTGGATCTAATGTAATTAACTATGTGGGTAATTTACTAATACATGAAACTGTTGAAAAGATAGCTCAATGCGATA
The DNA here is from genome assembly GCA_031960885.1 of Desulfurella sp. GTDB lineage: Bacteria > Campylobacterota_A > Desulfurellia > Desulfurellales > Desulfurellaceae > Desulfurella. The sequence goes on from JAVRLY010000002.1 coordinate 22,158, forward strand.
TTTTAATCACAAATGATTCGGCTTTAATGCATATCGCTAGTGCTTGTAGTGTACCAATTGTTGCTATATTTGGACCAACAGTGAAAGAATTTGGCTTTTACCCGAAAACAAAGTCGATAATGATTGAAAAACACCTTTCTTGTAGGCCGTGCCATTTGCATGGTGGCAATAAATGCAAAAAAGGTGATTTTGAGTGCATGGAAAGCATAAGCGTCGATGATGTATTTAACGCTGCAAAATTATTATTGGAGGCAAAAAATGTTTAGTGTGCCAGTATTGTTATATCACCATATTAATTACGATAAAGACGTGTTGTCTATTAGTCCAGAAGCTTTTGAAGCTCATTTAAAATATTTAAAACAAGAGGGTTTTGTTAGCATAGATGATGAAGAATTGGCTCAGTATCTTATTGAAGGTAAAAGGGATTGGAAAAAAGCTATAGTTATAACTTTTGATGATGGTTATTTAGATACATGGGTTTGGGCGTACCCCTTGCTTAAAAAGTATAATTTTAAAGCGTTGTTGTTTTTGGTAACTTGGAATGTTGAAGAAGAGGAATCTTTAGGTTTTAATTTAGATGATGTGCACGCGGGTAAAATACCATTAGAAAGATTGCCTAAATGTGAAGCGCAATACGCCATTATAGATGGCTATAGGCATAAGCAGGAAAGCAGATTATGTTGGAGCGAAGTGCGTTTTATGGATAAAAGCGGCATTATAAAAGTTTTGCCCCATACCAGAATGCACCAAAAAGTGTATGCAAGCGATAAAATAATTGGGTTCAATAGACCAAAAGAAAAACTTTCTTTTTTTGATGATGTAAGGCAGGATAAACGCTATGGCACATTGGAGTTTGAGAAAAAACCAGAATATGCTTACAATGAGTTTATTCCAGATAAGCAATTAAATGATTTATTACACAAGTATGTTTTAGACAATGGATATTTAGAATTTTTCAAAAAAGAAAACTTTTCAAAAGAATTAGAAGTGATTGTTGATAATTATAAAAAAGAGAATGGACAAATAGGTATTTTTGAAACAGATGAACAAAGATACTTGCGGGTTTTGCAAGATTTGAAATTGGCAAAAGGCGAGTTAGAAACAGAGATAAGAAGAAAAACATATTCTCTTGCATGGCCGTGGGGTGCATACGATGAAATTAGTATAAAAGCAGCCAAAGATGCTGGGTTTAAGTATCTATTCACAACAAAAAATGGTGCTAATGCAGTTGGAGGCAGTGTTTTAGAGATTAAGCGATTTAGAGTATGGAAATCAGATTTAGATTGGTTTAAAAAACGCATACAAATATACTCTAATGCTTTATTGTCCAATGTTTACTCATACTTAAAAAAGTGATTTTTTATTGACATATTTAACTTTTTGTGTATACTAGCTTAAATATATACTAATTTAGAAGGGGGTTATTATGAAAGAAGAATTGGTGGAGTTTTTAAAATTAAGGGATTTTATATTAAGCGGACCAGATTATCAAACATGTAGAAGAGAATTTAAATGGCCCCATTTAACAAAATTTAATTGGGCATTGGATTATTTTGATTACATTGCCAAAGACAATCATGATTTGGCATTGATTTGTGCAGATGAAAATGGTTTTGAGAGGAAAGTAACGTTTGATGAGATGAGAATAAGGTCAAACCAAGCTGCAAATTTCTTTAAAGATTTAGGTTTACAAAAAGGCGATAGAGCCATGATAATGATGGAAAACTCTGTCTACTTATATGAAATCTTACTGGGTTTGATGAAAGCAGGAGGTGTTATAATACCTGCAGCGACAATGCTTCCAGCAGAAGATATAGCAGAGAGAATTAAGAGTGCAAATATTAAATTTTTATTTGTAAATAGCGAATATGTAGATAAAGTAATGAAAGCAAAGGAAGCATTATTTGATTTGACAGCACGAATAAATGTTGGAGATGAATTAAATGTAGTCTTTGGTGAAGAAGCTGAAAAAGTTCCTCTTTGGATTAACTATAAAGAGGCATATAAATATAAAGAAGAGTATGTTCCTACATTTGTAACATACTCTACAGATGAAATGTACTCTTTTTTTACTTCAGGAACAACAGCAAAACCTAAATTAGTTATGCACCCACACCACTACCCTGTTGGTCATTTAACTACAGCATATTGGATTGGCTGCAAAAAAGGAGATATTCACTATAATATCAGTGCACCCGGTTGGGCAAAGCATGCATGGAGTAGTTTTTATGCACCATGGAATGCGCAAAGCACAATCTTCACTTACCGATATAAACAATTTAATGCAAAAAAAGTTTTATCCGCAATTGAGAAATACAAGATAACTACGCTTTGTGCACCACTAAGTGTATGGAAATTGTTTTTGATTGAAGATTTGAGCCAATATAAATTTTCACTAACGCAGTTAGTAAGTGCCGGCGAGCCATTAAATCCAGAAATAACCAAAAAAGTAAAAGAAAAATTAAATATTGATTTAAGAGAGGGCTATGGTCAAACAGAAAGCACAGCTATGGTAGGAAATTTTATTGGCGAACCAATAAAAGAAGGCTCAATGGGTAAATGCGCTCCTGGTTACGATCTAATACCAGTAAATGAATTGTTGGATCCAGTTAAGCCAAGAGAAGATGGGCAACTCGCTGTTAAAATTTACCCTGTAAAACCACTTGGGTTGCTAAGCGCACTTGGTGATGCTGAAAAAAATACCATGATTTTTAAAGGCGGTTATTATTTAACAGGTGATGTCGCATCTGTAGATGAAGATGGTTATTTTTACTTTGTTGGAAGGGCTGATGATGTATTTAAAAGCCTTGATTACAGAATCAGTCCATTTGAAGTAGAAAGCGAGATTATGGTTCATCATGCTGTATTGGAAGTTGGCGTTATACCGACTTTCGATGAAAAAGATAGAATTATACCTAAAGCTTTTATAGTACTAAAACCCGATTATATAGCATCTAAAGAGATGGCTTTAGACATTTTTAGGTTTATAAGAGACCACATGGCACCTTACAAAAGACCCAGAGTAATAGAGTTTATGAGTGCTTTTCCTAAAACAATTAGTGCAAAAGTAATGAGAAAGGATCTAAAAGCATACGATCAAGAATTAAGAAAGAAGAATGCAAAAGGAGAATTCGAGTTTAGAGAATCTGAGTTTTCAGAAGAATTAAATATTAGAAGAAATTAATATTTTTAATTTCTTATAAATTGAAAACGATTTGTAAATTTAGTAAAATATACAGAAGGGGAGTATTATGGATGAAAAAAAACTGGAGTCTTTAAAAGTTGCAATATCAAGCATTGAAAAAAGATTTGGAAAAGGTTCATTAATGAAATTAGGTGAACATGAGACTATTAAAATAGATGTTATCTCAACAGGCTCATTGTCTATCGATTATGCAATTGGTGTTTGCGGTATACCAAGAGGAAGAATAACAGAAATTTATGGGCCAGAATCTAGCGGTAAGACTACGCTTGCCCTACATTGTGTTGCCAATGCACAAAAAGAAGGAGGCATTGCAGCTTTTGTTGATGCCGAACACGCGCTTGATATTGAGTATGCCAAAAATTTGGGTGTGGATGTTGATAATCTCTTAATTAGCCAGCCAGATTCTGGCGAACAGGCATTGGAGATTATAGATACGCTTGTTAGGAGCAATGCAGTAGATATTATTGTGCTTGATTCAGTAGCAGCTTTAGTGCCTCAGGCTGAAATAGAAGGAGATATGGGTGATGCGCACATGGGGTTGCAAGCTAGGTTAATGAGCCAAGCCTTAAGAAAATTAACCGGAGCAATTAGCAAAACTAATACTTCAATTATTTTTTTAAACCAAATCAGGAGTAAAATTGGCGTAATGTTTGGAAACCCAGAAACGACAACCGGTGGAAACGCTTTAAAGTTTTATGCTTCATTAAGAATAGATATTAGAAAAGTCAATAATATTAAACAGGGTCAAGATATAGTTGGAAACAAAACGAAGGTAAAAATTGTAAAGAATAAAGTAGCACCGCCTTTTAAAGAAGCTGAAGTAGACATAATATATGGCAAAGGCATAGATTACATTGGAGATGTGCTTGATTTAGCTGTTGCACATGAGATAGTGGAAAAAAGTGGTTCATGGTTTGCTTACCAAAATCAAAGGTTAGGCCAAGGCAGAGATAACGCCCGGGATTTTTTAAATGATAACCTAGAGTTACTAAATACACTTATAAACGAAGTGAAAACTAAATTAAATTGTTTTACGCAAAAACAAAGCAATGACGCTAATTAAAGAAATTTTAAAAGATGCAATTGAGCGCAAAGCATCGGATATTCATATTAAAACAGGAACGAAGCCAAAGTATAGGATAGCAGGCGATATTGTAGAAAGCAACTTTGAAACAATCCAGTCAAGCGATTTTGAATCTATCTTAGATGATATTAATTTAACGAACTATCAAATGGATAAACTTATAAAAAATAGACAAATTGATTTAGGTTTTGGTGTTGAAGGTGTTGGTAGATTTAGGGTTAATATATTTTTCCAACGTGGCAATTATGGAGCAGTTTTTAGGTTTTTACCATATAATATTCCTACATTAGACGAGTTGGGTTTGCCAGAGATTGCAGAAGACATCGCTTTAAAACCAAGGGGTTTAGTTCTTGTAACAGGTGTAACTGGTTCAGGCAAATCTACTACACTAGCTTCTATGATTGATTTGATAAATCAACAAAAAGCGAAAAATATCATTACAATAGAAGATCCAATAGAGTATGTATTCAAAGACAAAAAAAGTATTGTTGTTCAAAGACAAGTCGAATTTGATTGTGCTGATTTTGCATCAGGCTTAAGAGGTGCTTTAAGGCAAGATCCAGATGTAATAATGGTTGGAGAAATGAGAGACCAAGAAACAATCAAAACAGCACTTGAAGCAGCAGAAACGGGTCATTTAGTTTTATCTACATTGCATACACTAAACGCAGCAGAAACAGTAAATAGGATAATTTCCACATTTGATTTTAAAGACCAAAAACAGATTAGAACTCAGCTCTCAACAGTGCTAGAAGCAGTTATTTCTCAAAGACTTATAAAAAGTATATCGAAAGAAAAGGATAGGGTTGTAGCAACGGAAATATTGATCGGTACAGAATTTGTAAAGCAAGCAATCCTAGATCCTCAAAAAAGCACTGATTTGCAAAAAGCCTTGATTTTAGGTACGCAAGGTATGAGAACGTTTGATGTGTCTTTAATGGAACTCTACAAGCAAGGGTTAATTGGTATTGATAGTGCACTTGAGTTTGCAAACAACCCAAACGATTTATCTCTAAAGCTTAAAGGCATATATTAGTGGATGGGCTGGATTACGCTTTTGGTTTGATTGCAAAGAAAAGATACACTTGTAGGGAATTGAAAGAAAAGTTGGAAAAAAAAGGTTTTAGTGCTGAACCCATTATTGAAAGGCTAAAAGAACTCAATTACCTAAATGATTTGGAATATGCAAGAGATTATGCTATTAAAAAACAAAATGAAGGGTACGGAAAATACAAGATTATGTACCAATTAAAAAATAAAGGCATTAGTGAAGATATTATAAGTGACCTTCAGTTTTCTAATGAAAAATTAGAAGATATTTTTTTGAAAAAATTACAAAAAATAAAAGGCAACAAACAAAAGATATATGCTTTTTTGATTAACAGAGGCTTTGATAGTGAAGAAATAAAAAATTTAATATATAAATACGAGGATAAATTATGGATTCAAAAATGATTAGGGAAACATTTTTAGAGTATTTTGAAAAACTATCTCATAGAAGGGTGAAAAGTTCGTCTTTGGTGCCGCAAAATGACCCGACTTTACTATTTACAAATGCAGGTATGGTGCAATTTAAAAATGTTTTTTTAGGAAACGAAAAAAGAGAATATAAACGTGCATGTTCTTCACAAAAATGCGTAAGAGCAGGTGGTAAGCATAACGATTTAGAAAATGTTGGCTATACTGCAAGACACCACACATTTTTTGAGATGCTAGGTAATTTTTCATTTGGCGATTACTTCAAGAAAGAGGCTATACATTATGCGTGGGATTTAGTAACTAAGGTTTACGGCTTGGAGAAAGAACGATTATGGATAACCATTTATGAAGAAGATGATGAAGCCTTTGATATATGGCACAAACAAGAGGGTGTTGATGCTTCCCGTATTGTTAGAATGGGTGCAAAAGACAATTTTTGGTCAATGGGCGATACAGGACCTTGCGGTCCATGTTCAGAAATACACATAGACCAAGGTGAAAATGTGGGATGCAAAAGACCAGAATGTTCTATTGAATGCGATTGTGATAGGTTTTTGGAAATATGGAACTTAGTTTTTATGCAATTTAATAGATCCAGTGATGGAAAACTTACACCGCTTCCAAAGCCCAGTATTGATACAGGCATGGGTTTAGAGCGCATAAGTGCAGTATTAGAAGGTGTTTATAGTAATTTTGATACGGATCTTTTTATGCCTATTATAAATGACATTTGCAATGCTTTTTCTATTGACTACAAAGAAAGTGAAAATACAGATGTTGCCATAAGGGTCATAGCCGATCATTTAAGAGCAATGGATTTTTTAATATCAGATGGTGTTTTGCCAGATAAAGAAGGCAGAGGTTATGTACTGAGGAAAATCATAAGAAGGGCTATGAGATATGGTTCAAAATTAGGCACAAAAGAGCCATTTTTATATAAGCTAATTGATAGTGTTAATAAATCTTTAGGCGATATATACCCAGAAGTTATTCAGAACGAAGCTTTCGTAAAAAATGTGGTTGAACAAGAAGAAAAACAATTTTTAACAACGCTTGAAGATGGTCTCAAAATGTTTGATAAGTTAGTTGATAGACAAGGAGGTGTATTAGACGGAGAAAAAGCCTTTAAATTGTACGATACGTATGGTTTTCCAATAGATTTAATGAACGATATAGCTAAAGAACAAAATATATTTGTAGATGTTGAAGGCTTTAACAAGCATTTGGAAGAGCAAAAACAACGATCAAAAGCTAGCTTTAGTATCAATATTGATTTAAAGGACAATTTAGCGTTATCGCTAAAGGACATTGAACAAACAAAGTTTGTAGGCTATGATGAGTTTGAAACACAAGGTGTATTGTTAGCTATTTTAGATACAAATCTAGCCAATGTCAACTTGCTAACAAGTGGCAAAGCGTACCTTGTGTTTGATAAAACCCCATTTTATGCAACAAGTGGCGGTCAAGTTTCAGATAGTGGCTACATTTATGATGACATATCAAAAGCTTATGTTGAGGATGTTTTTAAATACTTAGATAAGTATTTTATTCACAAAGTAAATATGTTGGAAGGTCAATTCTCTAAAGGCAACAAGTATACACTAAGTATTAATACTGCACGCAGAAAAGATACGGCCCGTCACCACAGCGCGGTTCACTTACTCAATGCTGCTTTAATAAAAAAGCTGGGCAATCATGTAAAACAAGCTGGGTCTTTGGTAGAGTATAATAGGTTAAGGTTTGACTTTACACACAACTCTAAATTAACTGATGAAGAGATTACTGATATAGAAATTGCTGTAAATACGTGGATTCAGGAAGCATATCCCGCAAAAACTACCATTATGAGTTTGGCAGATGCAATAAAAGATGGAGCTTTGGCTTTGTTTGGAGAAAAGTATGGTGATGTTGTTAGAGTTGTTGAGATGGGAAATGTAAGCAAAGAGTTGTGTGGTGGTACGCATGTTAAAAATACTGGTGAAATAGGGTTTTTTAAAATTGTATCAGAAGAAGCACTATCTAAGGGTGTAAGAAGAATTGAAGCAAAAGTAGGTATGGCTGCATACGAGTATGTGAAGCAGCAAGAAAAAGCGTTAAATACAGTATTAAAAGAATTGTCTACTAATATTTTTGATTTGCCAAAAAAGATACAAGAATTAAAAACACCATTAAAGAAGACTAACCAGACTTTCAATTTTGAATTCAATCAAGCAAAGCTAAGAGTCATTAAAGGTTGCAATTTTTATATTGATTTTATTGAAGGCAATATAGAAGCACTAAAAAAAGCATCAGATACAGTAAAAAGTATTGTTAAAGATACAGTTGTTGTATTATATGGAAAATTTGAAGAAAAGGTTTATATTGTATGTATGATAAGTGGAAATTGCAAAGATTATTTTAAAGCAAATAGTATTATCAAGAAAATTTGCGATGCACTTGGGGCAAAAGGTGGTGGCAAGGAGCTTTACGCGCAAGCTGGAATGGATTTAAGCAATTTTAAGGAAGATAAAATTTTTGATGAGTCTTTGTATACGTAAGGAGGGTGTAATGTTAAAAGATTTATTTTATGCAAGTGTGGGGCTTGCTTACAATATAAGTCAGAAAATTTCAAAAACCATTGAAGATGGTAAAAGTATTTTAAAAGAGAAAAATATGGGTGAATATATTAGCTCTGAGGTTACAAAAAAGAAAGAAGATATAGATAAAGTAATTTCTAATTCATTGAATGAATTTTTCTCAAAAATTGGTATAGCCACAAAAGAAGATATTGAAAAATTAAAAGAAGAGCTTAAAAACTTTCAAAAATGATTAGAAAAGAAGCTGTTGCTGGGTATTTTTATCCAGGTTCAAAAAATGAGCTTACAAAATACCTTCAAAGTGTTATTGATTATAAGCCAGCATTTAAACCAAAAGCTATAATAGTTCCGCATGCTGGTTATGCGTATAGTGGCTATGTTGCTGCAAAAGCCTATAGTGTTATTGAGCCTTACGAAACTTATGTTATTTTAGGCCCAAATCATACAGGTTTGGGTGAAGCCATATCCATTTTTGACGGCATATATCAAACACCATTGGGCACAGTAGAACCGTGCCCATCTGTAATTGATGAACTTGTAGATGCATCTTATGCAAAGCGAGATTATTTAGCTCATGCTAAAGAACATAGCATCGAAGTTCAGTTGCCATTCATTCAATTTACTAATAAATCCTCATTTTGTATTGTTCCTATTGTGGTTGGCACAATGAATATTTCTGTACTTACAGATTTTGGCAACCATCTTGCAAATGTTTTAAAGTCAAAAAATGCTTTGATTGTAGTAAGCAGTGATTTTAACCATTATGAAGACCATGATACAACGATATACAAGGATAATTTGGCAATCGAAAAGATTATTTCTCTTTCTCCAAATGAATTTATAGAAACGATTGATAAAAACGACATTTCTATGTGTGGGGCTAACATTGCCTATATAGCTTTAATAGCTTCGTTGAAATTGAATGCTAGTAAGGCAATTTTGCTTGAACACAAAACAAGTTTTGATGTTAATGGAGTAAAAGAACAGACAGTAGGTTATGCTTCCATCATTATTCAATGAAGTCTAAAGTATTAAAAGCCCTGCATGATTATCCATTTGCCTTTATCCTAAGTGGTATTTTGAGTGCTTATTTTTTAATTGAAAAAAGCCCACTATTATTTTTTAGTTTAGCAGTATTTGGTTTTGCAATTTTTAGATTAAAACTTATTTTATTAAGCGTAGCTTTAATTGTTCTTGTTATAATATTGCACAAAAGCCAACCAGTACAAGAAAATTTTGAGCAAGATAGTGAGTTTATAGGAAAAATAATATCCGTCAAAGAACATGATAGGTTTTTAAGTGTTATTGCAGAAAGCGAAAGCTCGAGAAAAGTTTTTTTATATGTGCCAAAAAAGTACAAAATCAATGATAGTGGTCGCTATCAATTTTTTGCTAAAATAAAAAGCATAGAGAAATTAAAAGATGCTGAGATGATAGATTATTTAAAAAGCAAACATGTTTATTATTTTGGGTTTGCATATTTTGCTAAGTGTATATCCACAGGCGGCATCTTGGATAATTTTAGAAGAAAAATTATAAACGAAAATTACTATTTTTTAAAAGATCCTCATGATAGGTTAATTGAGTCTGCGGTATTTGGTGATACAAAACGTATTTCTCCTATTATAAATTTATTTAAAAAAACACAAACGATACATATCTTGAGTGTATCTGGCGTGCATATGAGTTTTGCTTTTTCTATTTTTTACATTTTGTTTTTTAAGCTGTTTTCTAATATAAAGTTTTTTTACAGTAGATACAATCTCAAGGTTTTAGCTTCAATTTTTGGTATATTGTCAACATTGATATATTTTAATATCAGTGGTCTTGAGATACCGGCTGTGCGGTCTTTTATTATGGCGCTATTGTTTGTTTTCTCAATTATTTTTGGGTGGCAAAAGAATGCATACAATATACTTTTTTTTGTTGCAACAGTGTTTTTTATACTGTATGGTTTTGATGTTTTCAGCGATATTTCGTTTGTTTTATCTTTTGTTATGACGTTTTTTGCGATTTATTTTGCCAATGTAGTTATGCGTTTAAAGCTTAAAAAAATATGGGCTTTTTTTATATTTGCTTTATGTATGAGTTTGTTTTCTATACCTCTTTCCTTGTACTATTTTGGCTATATTTCATCAACAAGTTTTATTTCAAACTTAATATTGGACCCATACTTTGGTTTATTAATTATGCCAATGTCATTTTTAAGCATCGTTTTTACATTTCTGCCATATTACATTAAATGGCCATTTTTTGCGCTGTTTGACTTTGTTATAAAAATATACTTTTATATACTAACGTTTTTAAGCAATGCAGCAAAAATTATTTACATAGATTTTACAAGCCAAATAGGCGTTGTTGCGATATATCTTGTGGGTATAGGCTTCGTTGAATTTTTGATATATAAACTTACTGTTTCATCTTTTTCAAAAGCAAGTCTTTCTCTATAGCAAAATAATTATCATTGTTGCTTATTTTAGATAGCGAATCTTTAGCTTGTTCAAACAACCCCAAATGGTAGTAGCACAAAGCTTTTATGTAGTGTATGTAATCAGATGGCCCAAGATAATTTTCCATGCTTTGAACTGCAATAAGGGCTTTTTGATAATTTTTTTCACTAAAGTACACTTCTATTAGTTTTTGCCAATATAGGGCATTTTTATAATCAGAGTACATAATGGCACTTTCTAAATCATTGATGGCCTTTTGTGTTTCTTTCAATGTTAAGAATAAAATAGCACGGTTATAGTATGCTACATCAATATTATGGTACGTTAGTGTATTGATTAGTTTATCAAATATGTCTTTTGCTTGTGCATATTTACCTTCATCATAATATATTACACCCAATTCATTATATGCATCATAATAGTCTTTATCTAGACTGATAGTTTTTTCTAAATATTTCATGGCCTCATTATTATCTTTTTTTAGTTTGTATGCAAGCGCGTATACGAAATAAATGTTAGGGTTTGATGGTTCTAGTTCTTTGGCTTTTTCTAAGTAAGAAAAGGCTTCAGGAAGTTTTGAATAATCTTTATTTACAACAATATTTTTTGCCATATCGCAGTATATTTGAGCCATTTTGTCAGGAGAATTTTTAGAATTATTTGTTTGAACGGTTGCGCAAGATGATATAAAAAACATTGCTAAAGTAAGTAAAAATACAATTTTTTTCATATTTCAATTGTAAATTATAGCCAAATTGTGTATAATTGCAAGCGCAAGATAGATTTTTAAGAGTGGTTTATTATGATTTTAGAACAAGAAAAAAAGTTTTTTATACAAGATATGATAGAAGAAGTTCGTTTGGAGGCTTTTCCTCAAGCTGCAAACCAAATATTAAAACTTTTAAATGATGAGAATGTTAGTATTTTTAATTTATCAAAAGTGGCTTCTCACGATACATATATTGCAGCAACTTTAATTAGGTTAGCTAACTCTCCTTTTTATGGTGTAAAAAACAAAATTACAGACCTTATGCATGCAATATCAATTATTGGGCTTGATAGCGTAAAGAGATTGATTTTAACTATTAGCGCAAGATCAATATTTAAAGATTACGATGTCTTTGATAAGTTTTTATGGGAACATATGATTGCTGTTGCGATAATTTCTCAAACAATAAGTTTTAAATTTAATTTGTTTAATGAAAATATAAGCTATGTAGGAGGTTTATTGCATGACATTGGCAAAACTGTCATGTATAAAAGCAAACAAATACACTATAAGTCTATAGTAGAAAAGGTAAATTCAAGCACGAATATGCTTAGCATAAATGCTGAAACTGATGTTTATGGATTTAATCATTGTGATGTGGCAAAAGAAATATTAAATTTATGGAATTTTGATAGCTTGATAGTTGAAGCGGTTTATCTACATCATGATAAAACGTTTACTGAAGGTAATTTAGGAAAATTGGCTGCCATAATAAATTTTTCTGATTATGTAGCAAACTGGCTTTCTATCGGGAGAGTAAAGCCTTATCGTGAAACACCTTTGCAAAATTTAGAGTCATTTAATTACTTACAAATTCCTATTAACGATATTGAGGCTTTTTTGCAAGAAATTTTAAAAAGGATAGATCTTTTAAGAGATATTTTTTAAGGAGGTTTCTATGAAAACGAACCTTTACACGCAAAGAAACGAAAGGCTTTATTTAAAGAACAAAAAATATAAAGAACCTACTGTTTGCAAGGTATGTGGATTGGTGTTTATTGATGGTATTTGGAAAAAAACCGAGATACCAAAAGGCGAATACTTTGAAGATATATGCCCTGCATGTAAGAGGATAAAAGATAACTATTATGGTGGTATACTGAATTTAAAAAGTGACCTTATTAAGACAAAAAAAGACGAGATGATAAATCTTATGAAAAATAAAGAAAAAGAGAGCGAAAACATTAACCCCTTAAGAAAAATAGGAAAAATTGAACAAATTAGCGACAATGAAATGAATGTTTATACTACGTTTGAACATTTAGCTGTTGCTATTGGCAAAGCTATGCAAAGAGCATTTAAAGGCGATTTGGAGATTAAATACAAAGAAAATGACAAAGTAGCAAGGGTTTATTGGACTAAATGAAAATTTTAATAACAGGTGCAAGTGGGTTTTTAGGAAAAAATCTTATTAATTACTTAAGTTCTAAGCACGATATTTGCGGTTTTTCTCGAAGAAAACTTGAGGGTATAGATTATTTTCAAGGCGATATATCAAATATTAATGATTTAGAAAAGGCTATTTATACAAAAAAAACAGATGCAATAATACATCTTGCGGGTGCAATAAAAGGTTCTAAAGAAACATTTTACACAACAAATGTGATTGGAGCAAAAAACTTAAGTTACTTAGCCGCAAAGTATAAAATAAAAAAAATTGTTTACGTGAGTTCACTTGCTGCTTTTGGTCCATTAGAAAAACAAGAACCCGTATCTTATTATGGTTACACAAAAAGGGTTGCTGAAATAGAATTACTCAAAAATGCGCATGTATACAATCTAACTATATTGAGACCACCGATTATTTATGGCCCAAACGAGCAAGAAGTGTACAAAATTATCAAATTTGCTAATATTACTGGCTTGTTTTTAGCAATTGATAATATGCGTTTGAGTTTTATATATGTTGAAGACTTAGTAAAGGTTATTGAAGCAGCGCTTACAGAACAAACACCTAAAGTATATACTGTATGTGAAAATAACTTTTACGATTTTTTTGAAGTAGCAAAAATTATCGCTCATCACTTAGGAAAGCGCTTGAAGGTAATTACTATTCCAAAAGCATTTTTGCAATCTGTGAATTTAGGCTTTAAAATAAGCGGTATATTTTTTGATAAAATAAATGAGATCAATGCATATTCGTGGGTATGCAAAAACAATTATCCCACTACAAGTTTTGAAATAAAAAACGATTTATTTAGTGGTATGTATAAAACAATAAGGTGGTATAGAGAAAATGGATGGTTATAGCCCTTTTATTTTCAATGATAATGATGAGTTTCGTGTCATTGATCAGAGGTTTTTGCCAAAATTGTGCGAAGTTAAATTAAACAATATAGATGATACGTGTCAAGCAATTAAAAACATGGTTGTTAGAGGTGCTCCACTTATTGGTATTGTAGCTGCTTTTGGATATTATCTTGCAATAAAAAATGCAACAAGCATTGAAGAACTCCATTTATTATCCGAACATGCTTATTCTTGTCTTATCGCTCAAAGACCCACAGCAGTTAATCTAAAATGGGCTATTGATAGCCAAAAGCGTGTTATTGAAGAAAATGCGTTTTTACCTGTTGAAAAAATTATTAAGAAGGTTAGGGCAAATGCATTTGGTATATATGAAAACCAAAAACAATGTGATGAGCAGATTGCAAGACATGCTACCCACTTGTTTGATAAAAGGTTGCGTATTTTAACACATTGCAATACAGGTAGTTTTGCTACAGGTGGTATTGGTACAGCGCTTGGAATTATCAAATATGCTGCAAAAATGGATTTAGTGGATGAAGTGTATGTTGACGAAACCAGACCATATCTACAAGGAAGCAGAATTACGGCTTTTGAGTTATCAAATGAACGTATTGAGTACAAAATTGTAACGGATAATACATGCGGTATTTTAATGATGAAAAATATGATTGATTGCGTAATAGTAGGCGCAGATAGAATAGCAAAAAATGGTGATGTAGCAAACAAAGTAGGAACGTATTGCTTGGCGCAAATGGCAAAAGCTCATAATGTAAAGTTTTATGTAGCAGCGCCAGAATCTACTATTGACAGAACACTTGACGATTTAAACAGTGTTGAAATAGAGGTTAGAGATTCTAACGAGGTATTGAGTTTTAATGGAATTGATATAGCCCCAAAAGGCGCAAGGGCAATGTATTTTGCATTTGATATTACGCCAAACAAGCTTATAGATGCTATTATTACAGAAAAAGGAATAATGCTTCCACCGTTTGAATTATGAGCTATACTATTATTGAAAATATTAACAATATTGTTGTTTTAACATTAAATAGGTATCAAAAAAGAAACGCTATAAATTTAGAATTTGCAGATGAATTAAACGATGCTATATTAAATATTAAAAAAATGGATAGTGTTAGAGCTTTGCTTGTTAAATCTAGTGGTAGTGTGTTTTGCTCTGGTGGCGATATCGATTACTTTGCGACATTGGATTCGAAAGAAAAAGCTCAAAGCATGGCTTATAAGATGCATAGTTTGTTAAATGAGATAGAAAGTTTAGAAATACCAACTATTGCTTGTATAAATGGGAGCGCACTAGGTGGGGGCGCTGAGTTTATTTTAGCCTTTGATGTAAGGTTTTTATCAAGCGATTGTTTTATACAGTTTAAAGAAACACAAATGGGTGTTACGACTGGTTGGGGCGGTACATTTAGGCTTTTAAATCTTGTAGGTAAAAGCAAAGCCTTAGAGTTACTGCTTAGTGCAAAACCTGTATATGCGCAAGAAGCTTTTAATATTGGTTTGATAAACAATTATTTTGATAAAGAAATTATTTACGATGAAGCTTTAAAATTTTGCAAGAGTTTTTCACAAGAAGATGTAAAGCTTATTAAATCCATAAAATTGCTTCTTAGGCGCTCTATTGGTTTAAATCGCAATGAAGCTATGGCGCTAGAAAGAGATATTTTTTCAGACACTTGGATGCTACATAAAAGACAAATTATAATGGAAAAATTCTTAAAGAGGAAAAAATGAGTATTTTTGATATTTTTAAAAAGATAAAATCTGGTTTTAGTCAGGATATACAAGAAACACAAAACACTAAAGATAAACCAATTACACAAGACTATTTAGATCAACTCGAAGAATTGCTTATTACATCTGATTTTGGTGTGGTAGTTACTCAAAAAATCTTGGATGAAATTAATAAAAATATTGGCGGTAGTGTAAAAACCATTCGCGATGCAGAATTTGTCATAAGGGATATACTTTTGAGTGTGCTTGAAAAAGTAGAAAAACCCATTTATATAAAAGGTGCGCCATTTGTAATTTTGGTTGTTGGCATAAATGGTTCTGGTAAAACTACAACAATTGGAAAGCTCGCACATCTTTATACGGAAAGAGGCAAGCGCGTGTTGCTTGTTGCAGCTGATACATTTAGAGCAGCTGCAATTGAACAGTTAGAAGAGTGGAGCTATAAAAGTGCTTCTGATATTGTTAAAACACTACCAAAAACTGACCCAGCAGCTGTAGCCTACGACGGTGTTCATAAGGCAATAGCAAAACGCTACGATGTAGTCTTAATTGACACAGCAGGCAGATTGCATACGCAAAAACATTTAATGGAAGAAGTAAAAAAGATTAAACGCTCTATTGGAAAATTAGGAAACTATCCTAATGAAACACTGCTTGTCTTAGATTCCACAATTGGTCAAAATTCACTTAATCAAGCAAGAGAGTTTAATAGTGCAATTGGCGTTAGCGGTATAGTGTTAACAAAACTTGATAGCACATCAAAAGGCGGCATTATTTTTGCCATTAGCGAGGAGTTAAAAATTCCCATTAGATATATTGGTATTGGTGAAAAAATCGATAGTTTGAGGGCATTTGGAGCAAGGGATTTTATGGAATCACTGCTTAATCCTATAGCTTAAAAGTTCTTTTTTAACTATATACAAACCGATTGGTAAGTATACAATAGTTGATAGAAAAAGCCTAGCTAAAGCATCAATTAGGTAGGTTTTGCTGAAATTTATATGCTTTAGTGCTATTGATATAGTAAGTAAAATAAAAAAAATTATTAGAGCCTCTTTTGGGATTTTAAAAGATATATTACCTATTTTCTTTTTAAAATAATAACTTAATATTGCTAAGTTTACAAAACCTACCACACTCAAACCCAGCGCCAAACCCCAAAAGCCAAACAGCAAAGCAGATATAGGAGAAATGATAAGTTTTGCCAAGACTGCAATCATTGCCGCTTTTAGTGGCGTTTTAACATCTTTAATGGCATAAAATGCATTGTTTACTATTCTTAACTGCGAAAAAAACAAAAAACCAAACATGAACATTGTAAGTGCAATATCTGT
Source organism: Desulfurella sp. (assembly GCA_031960885.1). GTDB lineage: Bacteria > Campylobacterota_A > Desulfurellia > Desulfurellales > Desulfurellaceae > Desulfurella. The sequence continues at coordinate 39,060 of JAVRLY010000002.1, forward strand.
GTTTATAGTATCTTGTCTTGTAAATTTACCATGCTGAAAAATAATTGTAATTAAATCCTTTCCAAAAAAAACAAAATATAGTGTAATAGGAATGGATAAATTTAAAATAATCTTTAATAAATTATTTGTATTTTCTACTAATTGAGGCTTTTCTAATTTGCTTAAATGTGGTAGTGTAGCTTGCGATATGGCAAGTACGACAATAGCAAATGGAAGTTGAAACAAAATATTGGCATAGTATAGGTACGATATACTGCCAACTTTTAAGAAACTTGCTATAAACGTGTCTATCATATCGCCAATTTGTAATACAGAGCCACTAATTGCTGTATAAGACATTAATTTCAAAATTTGCTTTGTCGAATCTTCAATTTTAAATACATACTTTGTAGGAATCTTTCCCCATTTTATGCCATAGTATGAAAAAATCATTTGAAGCAAGCCGCCTAATACCACACCAAAACACAATGTATAAATATGTGGATGTATATATTTATACAAAATAAGCATAGAAGCAATCATGCTAATATTGAGTAAAGATGGAGAAAATGCTCCTACGCCAAATTGATTGTAACTATTCATGATGCCCATAAAACAAATGGCCATTCCTATAAAAAAAATGTAGCTAAAATTTATTTTTACAAGTTCATCAAGCACTTTAATATGTGGGCTTGTAAGTAAACCCGGTGCAGAGATTAAAATCAAGAATTTAGAAAAAATTATGCCAAGTATGGTAAAAATTAGCAATATAGCACCAAAAACCAATATTAAATTGCCAACAGCCGCTTTTGATTTTTCTGGATTATTTTGGTCTATTTTTGATAAAACAGGGACAACGGAAGAATTTACTGCACCTTCACCAAAGATCCTTCTAAAATGGTTTGGTATTTTAAAAGCTACAAAGAACATATCTGTATAAATATCTGCGCCAAAATAACGTGTTATCAAAAAATCTCTTATAAATCCTAAGATTCTTGATAGTATGGTGAAGTAGGCTATTATTTTAATATTTTTAAACATTTTTTTCTATTAGAATTACAAACTCCCCAACAATTTTTTTTTCTTCAAGTTTAAATATTACATCTTCTAGTTTTCCACGTATGAATTCTTCATAGATTTTTGTCAATTCTTTGGCTATTACAACATACCTATTACCCAGTGTTTGTTTTATATTTTCAAGTGTTTTTTTTAACCTGTTTGGTGATTCGTATATAATTATTGTAGCATCAAGGTCATACTTTAAAAGCAATTTTGATTGTTTGCTCGTTGATTTTGGCAAAAAACCCAAAAATACAAACTTATCCGTTGCCAGTCCGCTTGCTTGGAGGGCACACAAAAAAGCACTAGGACCAGGGATTGGTTCTACATCATAGCCATTTTCTATAAAAGCTTTAACAATTCTATAACCTGGGTCTTGTATTGTAGGCGTTCCTGCATCTGTAATAAGTGCTATTGTTTTACCATTGCGCGCAATATCAAGCGCAAAAGGTATTTTGTTTTGGTAATTGTGATCATTATAAGATACAAGCTCTTTTTTTATATTATATGCAGAAAGTAGTATTTTTGAGTGTCTGGGATTTTCTGCAAAAATAATATCCACAGACTTAAGCGTTTCAACCGCTCTGTATGTAATGTCTTGCAAATTGCCAATAGGCGTGGCAACCACATAAAGTTTTGCATTCATAAATTAGCGAAGAATTGCCTTATTTGATTTATATCTTCACAAGGATTGATTTCATAGCATCTGCCACGCACACAAGAAGGTCCTGCGTTTTGAAAAATTATCGGAGCGATTTTTTTGCAGGTTTTAAGCATTTCTATTGCTATATCCTGAATTTCTTTTTGAGCTTTTTTGCAAGTCCTTAAACTGAAAAAATGTAATAGTTCTCTTGCATTCATAGTCACAACAATATCTGATACCGTGGCCGTTGGTAAAATATAGCGCGCATCTTCTTTTGGAATATTTAAACTTAGTAGCTCTTCATATGATTCCTGAGCTTTTTTAATTAAATCATCAAAAATTTCTTTAGCTTTTTGATGTGATTTTATTCTATCGGGTATAGTGAAATTAGATGCTTTTGTGTACCTGTGAGATTGTTGCGTGAAACTAGCGATTCTGTGTCTAACTAACTGGTGTGATGCAACACGGCTTATGTCCTTTATTAAAAAAGTAAAACTTGCATGTTCTAAAATGGACAAATGGCCTGCTTTAATAATTTTGTTTAATAATCTTTCTTTATCAGTCGTTTTTGATTGATAACAGATTTTTGCGGTTTCAAAGCATATATCGTCTGGGTTTGGTGTGTAATTCAATAATTTTACTTCCATAGGTCACTTCTTAAATATGATAACAGTTTCGTTATCTTTTTGCATATAGTATTGGCTTCTTGCTTTTTGTTCAATAGTAGAATTTGTAACATTTGTGTTTTCCTTTAAGTGTTTTATTTCTTTTTTTTCTTTTGCAATTTCTTTATCCATTTTATCTTTGGTTTGATTGAGATTGGATAGATTAGAGTAATTGTCATAGAAGCTTTTTATCAAAACTCCTATGACAATAATAAAAATTACTATTAATACATTTTCTAAAATTTTACCAAGTTGGGTAAATCGCATTAGATTTTAACTCTTGCTCAATCTCTAATAGTCTATTGTATTTTGCAATTCGTTCTCCTCTATTAACAGAACCTGTTTTAATAAACCCTGAGTTTGTGGCCACAGCTAAATCAGCTATAAACGTATCTTTTGTTTCACCTGATCTGTGAGAAATTACATAGTTATAGCCATTTTCTTGAGCTAAATTAATAACATTAAGTGTTTCAGTTAGAGTTCCAATCTGATTGAGTTTAATTAGTATAGCATTTGCAATACCTCTTTCAATGCCCTCAGAAAATATTTTTTCATTAGTTACAAACACATCATCTCCAACAAGCATTATATGTTCGCCAAGTTCTTCAGTAATTTTTGACCAGCCTTCTAAATCATTTTCTGCCATTGCGTCTTCAATTGAAAAAATTGGATATTTTTCTATAAATTCGCCAAGCAAATTAATTAACTCGTCATTTGACATTTTTTTATTTGAAACATAATAAAAACCATCTTTATAAAATTCGCTTGCTGCTAAATCTAGGGCAATATCGATATCTTCACCTGGAACATATCCTGCTTTTTCTATTGCATCGACCAAATAATTTAGAGGTTCTTCATTCGATTTGAAATTTGGCGCAAAGCCACCTTCGTTGCCAACATTTGTTGAGTATCCATCAGATCTGAGAATTTTTTTAAGCATTTGAAAGGTTTCTGATGCCATTTGCATGGCATTTGAAAAATTTTGTGCACCAACAGGCACAATCATAAATTCTTGAAAATCAATATTATTATCAGCGTGTACGCCACCATTTATTACATTGAGCATCGGTATTGGTAGTGTTTTTGCATTAAGTCCGCCAATGTATCTGTAAAGTGGTATATTTAGCTCTCTGCTTGCAGCTTTTGCGCAGGCTAAAGAAACAGACAATATTGCGTTTGCGCCTAAATTTGATTTATTTTCAGTTCCATCCAGCTGAATAAGTAAATTGTCAATTTCTGCTTGCTCTAATACTTCCATCCCAATTATTTCATCAGCAATTTTATCGTTAACATTTGACACTGCCTGCAATACTCCTTTGCCGTTGTATCTTTGCATGTCGTTATCTCTTAATTCTAAGGCTTCTTTTGAACCAGTTGATGCACCAGATGGAATTTCTGCTTTACCAATAGCACCGTTTTCTGTTCTGATGATAGTTTTGATTGTTGGGTTTCCTCTTGAATCTAAAATTTCAATTGCATTAACTTCAATTACTGCACTCATGTTACCTCCTAAAATTTAAATATATTGTTTTACCATGTCTTCATAGTTTTTAATTAATGTTTCAACTTCTGTTTGTGATTTAGCATTTGCTTCTATTGTGAAATAAGATTTGTCTTCTTCTGGGTATAACAACACCCAACCTTCTACATCTCTATGATAAATTTTTATACCAAACGCAGTAATTCTATCTGTGTTTTGAGTAATTTCAAATAGTTTTCTCATTACAGTGCCTTTTTTGTCGAATGGACATGGGATCAAAACTTTGCTTTTTGGCGTTGATTCATACATGCTGGCAAATTGAGAAATACTTTTATCTTGTAAACTTAATAGTTCAAGAATCTTTAGTGTGGAATATATGCCATCAAAAAAGTACTGGTAGTCGCTAAATAAAAACCCACCATTTGCATCTGCACTGAAATCAGCTTTAATATTGTATGCATTATACATCAACTCTTTCATTGTAAATGGAGACTCGTAAAACTCTATATTTAGATCATTGCAAAGTTTTTCACACATAAAAGAAGCATTTACCGGTAAAATAACTTTTTTACCCTTTAATTGTTGAGCTTGGAGTAAGATTAAAACTCTTACAGCCTTTTCATTATCTATTATTTCACCATGGTTGTCAACCAAAAAAACTTTTTCACACCCAGAATCCAACATAATTCCCAGATTTGCATTTGTGCTTTTTGTAATAACAGACAACGTATTTTGTGCTTGCTCAAACTCTTCTTTTGTTCTTGTTGTTTTGCTTGGTTCTATAAATGCATTTAGACTAATGACTTCAATGCCGATTTTACCTAGTATATTGGGTAAAATTTTAGAAGCACTACCAAACGAATAGTCTATAACAACACGTAGATTTTTTTGTTTTATGCTATCAATATTGAGCGTATTTAAAATAGAGCTATTATAACTTTCTATTACATGGTATGGGAAATTTAAATTACCCACTTTGTTTATTGGGGATTTTCTAAAGTCTTCCCTAAAAAATAATCTTTCTATAGTTTTTTCATTTGAACTTGGAATATCCATACCATTATTATCAAAGAATTTAATATCAACAAACTCTGTATCAAATGGCGAACGTCTCAAGTAAAAACCGCCAGATTTACCCGTTGTTTTTATAATATATCTAATGATGGGTATTGGCGTGTCGCTTAAATCTTCTACATTGACGCCGCACGATAAAACGCCGGACATCAATGCCCTATTGAGTAATCTAGACACAGGATGTGTATCTCTACCACAAACAACACTAGATTTTTCTTTCAGGTTTGTAGCATATGCAGAGCCTAGTTTTGTGCAAAATTCTGGTGTAATTTCCAAATTTGCAAGGCCAGTTACGCCGTATTTGGCAAATAGCATATATGACCATTTTTCAGCCCATATAAGAGACGATGAGAGTATAGCGCCCGATTCTATCTCTTTGCTTGGCCATATTTTAACATTTGGTTTGATCACTACATCGTTGCCAATTTTTACTGAACTTGATACAACACAATTATCATCAATTTTTGTATGGCTGCCAATTATGACGTTATCCAGTATAATTGAGTTTCTAATGTCACAATCTTGAGAAATTTGAGTATTGTCCCAGATTATAGAATTTTCTATATTACAATTTTTTCCAATATTAACATTTTTACCGATAATTGAATTTTTAATTTTTGCTTTTGGCTCAATGGTAGAATTAGCGCCTATAATAAGTTTGCCTTCTAAACTTGCTGTAAAATTTATGTTTGCATTTTTTCCTACAAAAAAATCAGTATTTTCAATCTTTTCTTCTTCTATTTCTATATTTACTTTTGATTCCAAACAATCCATATTTGCACTAAAGTATTCTGAAATATTGCCAATGTCTTTCCAATATCCATTGTCTATATATGCATTTATCTTTATGCCTTTTTTAAGTAAAAGTGGGAATAAATCTTTGCTAAAATCAAATTCTTCATTATGAGGAATCAAGTCATATGCGTCTTTTTCCAATATGTAAATGCCTGTATTTATCAAATCAGAAAATACTTCACCCCACGATGGTTTTTCTAAGAATTTTTCAATATTCGATTGGTTGTCAGTTATAACAATGCCGTACGAAGTAGGGTCTTTTGCATGTGTTAAAATGATTGTTGCTTTGGCATTTTTTTGACTGTGAGATTGCAAGGCTTTTGTAAGATCAAAATCGCACAGTATATCTGAACTTATAACCAAGATTGATTCATTCATTTTCTCTTCTACAATAGCATATTTTACAGCTCCAGCAGTACCGTAATCTTTATCAGGTAATACATAGCTTAAATCAATATCGTATTCTTTGCCATCTTGAAAGTAATTTTCAATAATATCGTGCTGAAAAAATAACAGAACACTTATATCTTTAAATCCGTGATACTTTAGTAACTTAAGTACATGAAGCATTATAGGTTTATTTGCAATGGGGACCATTGGTTTTGGTATATTAATTGTAAGTGGTCTAAGTCGTGTTCCAAACCCGCCTGCCATTAATATAGTTTTCACTTTTCTCACCTCAATTTAGCTTATTTTTATAATATTATACTCTAATTGCAACTATTTGTAAATAAAAATTGCAAAAAGGCTTAATCATTTTATTGTTGTAATATAAAAGACTTTATGATAGAATGCCACTTTGAAAAACGCACACTTGTTATTTGAAGTGCGCACTTGGAGTCTTTTTAGATTTGTGCGTATTTAGCAAGTGGTGGAAAATCCAATTTTAAAGGAGTTTGTATGTCTCACATTACAATGAAGGAACTTTTGGAAGCTGGGGTTCATTTTGGTCATCAAACCAAACGTTGGAACCCAAAAATGAAACCTTATATTTTTGCTGCAAGAAAGGGCATTCATATTATTGATTTACAACAGACATTGTACTACTTTGAAAAAGCTTATGAATTTGTTGAAGATCAAGCTGCTGCCAACAAAACAATTCTTTTTGTTTGCACAAAAAAACAGGGTCAGGATGAAATTAGAGAGGCTGCAATTGCTTGCGGTATGCCTTATGTTACCTATAAGTGGCTTGGTGGTTTATTAACTAACTTTTCTACGGTAAGAAGAGGTGTTGAAAATCTAAAAAAACTCATAGAACTTGAAGAAAGTGGAGAAATTAATAAGTATACCAAAAAGGAAGCCAAGATTTTGATGAAAAAAAAGGAAAAATTGGAACAATATTTATCTGGTATAAAAAATATGACCAAATTGCCAGATGTGATGATTGTAGTTGACACAAAGAGAGAAGAACTTGCAATTAATGAAGCAAATAAGCTAAAAATTCCAGTAGTAGCACTAGTTGATACAAATTGTGATCCAGATCCAATTGATTACATTATTCCTGGAAATGATGATGCAATTAGATCTATAAATTTACTTGCGCAAAAAATGCAAGAAGCTGTTTTGCGTGGAAAAGAAAGATTTAATAAAGAAGAAGCAGATAAAGTTGCTGAGGAAAAATTTGATGAGGCTGTTGCCGAAAAAATAGAAATAGAGGAAGATTTTAGCGAAGAGGAGGGTATATAAGATTATGGAAATAAATGCACAATTAGTTAAAGAATTAAGAGAAAGAACAGGTGCTGGTATGATGGACTGTAAAAAAGCTCTACATCAAACAAATGGCGATATCGATAAAGCAATAGAAAAGCTTCGAGAAATGGGTCTTGCAAGTGCAAGAAAAAAGTCAATTAGGGTTGCAAATGAAGGAAAAATTGTTAGTTATATACATGCAGGCGGCAAAATTGGTGTTATGGTTGAGCTTAACTGTGAAACAGATTTTGTCGCTAATACCGATGAGTTTGCTCAGCTTGCAAAAGATATAGCAATGCATATTGCAGCGACAAACCCACTTTTTGTTGATAAAGAAAATGTTCCCAAAGAAGTGATTGAGAAAGAAAGTACTTTTCAAAAAGAACAGCTTTTAAAAAGTGGCAAACCAGAAAATGTTGTCGATAAAATTTTAGAAGGCAAAATTAATAAATATCTTGAAGATATATGCTTATTAGATCAACCTTTCGTAAAAAATGAGATGGTTAAAGTAAAGGATTTAATCAATAATGCTATTGCAAAGTTTGGTGAAAACATAATACTTAGGAGATTTGTAAGATTTAAGTTAGGAGAAGAGTAAATAGTGGATAAATTTGTTTATAACAATGTTTTGTTAAAACTAAGCGGTGAAGCATTACTAGGCGATCTTCCTTTTGGTATAGATGACAAAATGATTAGAAAAATATCGATAGAAGTAAAGCAAATATGGGAAATGAATGTTAATGTTTCTATAGTTATCGGTGGTGGAAATATCTTTAGAGGTATTAAGGGAGCGTCGCTTGGTATGGATAGAGCAAGTGCCGATTATATGGGCATGCTCGCCACGGTTATAAATGGTTTAGCATTGCAAGATAGCCTAGAAAAGTTAAATGTGCCAACTCGCGTCATCAGTGCGATAGAAATGAGGCAAATTTCAGAGCCTTATATTAGACGAAGGGCGCTTAGGCACCTTGAGAAGGGTAGGGTTGTTATATTTGTTGCAGGCACGGGTAACCCATACTTTACAACAGATACAGCTGCTGCCTTAAGGGCAATGGAAATGGGAGCCCAAGTGTTATTAAAAGCTACAAAAGTTGATGGCATTTATGATAAAGACCCTATGGTTTACAAAAATGCTAAATTGATAGAAAAAATAACATATATAGAAGTTCTTGATCAAAACTTAAAAGTTATGGATTCAACAGCGATATCTATGTGTATGGAGTATAAATTACCAATTATCGTTTTAAATATAAATAAAGAGGGTATTTTAAAAAGTATAATAGAAGGTAAACAAGTAGGTACATTAGTCAGTTAAAAGGGGTGTGCTTATGAATGATAAAATTAAACCAATTGTTTCGGAAATGGAAAAGGCTCTTTTAGCTTATAAAAATTATGTTAATTCTCTAAAAACCGGTAAAGCACATAGTTTGCTTGTCGAAAATATACTTGTAGAAAGTTATGATAAAAAGATGCCATTAAAGCAAGTAGCTACCATATCTGTTCCAGATGCTACTTCTATAATTATAAAACCGTGGGACTTAAGTTTGCTAAAATCGATAGAAAAAGCTATTCTTAAAGCAAATATAGGACTAACGCCAAACAACGATGGTAAAGTTGTTAAAATCAATATACCTCCTATGACAGAAGAAGATAGAAAAAATATTGTAAAGCACCTTAAGCAAGAAAGTGAAAAATATAAAGTAAACATACGAAATATTAGAAAAAAGGCTAATACAATTTTGAAAGAATTAGAAAAAGATAAACTTATATCTAAAGATGATTTAAAAAAAGAAGAAGATGAGTTGCAAAATTTAACGGATAAATATATAAAAGAAATCGACGAAATTCTAAATGTAAAACAAAAAGAGATCCTATCTGTTTAATAAAATGAATATTCCAAAACATATAGCTATTATAATGGATGGAAATGGACGGTGGGCTAAACTTCAAGGAAAAAAAAGAATCTATGGTCACTATATTGGTTCATCAGTTATTGATAAAATAGCTATTAAAGCTAAAGAATTAAAAATCGAGTACCTAACACTTTATGCATTTTCTACAGAGAATTGGAAAAGACCAAAATCAGAAGTCGATTTTTTGATGAGATTGTTGCGCATCCAGATAAGAAAAAAAATAGACTTTATGATGAAAGAAAACATGAAATTTAACTATATTGGTGATATAACTCAATTACCTAAAAAACAGCAAGAGGCTATAGTCGATTTAAAAGAAAAAACACAGCACAATAGTGAGTTAACTGTAAATTTTGCAATCAATTACGGTTCGCATATGGAAATCTTAAAAGCTTCCAAAAATATCTGCTTTGATGCGTTTTCAAAAAAAATAGATTGCAATAGTTTAAACGAAAGCGTTTTTGAGCAATATTTGTATACAAAAGGTATGCCAAGTGTCGATTTGTTAATAAGAACAGGGGGAGAAAAAAGAATAAGTAATTTTTTACTTTGGCAAATAGCATATGCAGAAATTATTTTTTTGGATAAATATTGGCCAGAATTTAATGAAGATGATTTAGTTCAATGCGTCAAAGAATTTAGCGAGAGAAAAAGACGCTTTGGCGGTTTAGATGATTAAAAGAATAATCAGTGCTATTGTATTAATCCCCCTTGTTGTATTGAGTATACTTTATACTCCTTTTTGGTTTTTAAAACTATTAGTATTAGCTGCCGGTGTAATCTCTTATATTGAGTGGTCAAGCTTTAATCCTGTAAAGGAGCGTTTTTTTTATACTTTTTTGTCAATTGTTTTTTTATCAAGCGTATTGTTTTTATCAAATGAATATACATTTATTATTTTGATGATTATTTTTTTAGTACATATGCTTATTGGTTTTAAAAGGATTAATAGGCAAGAGATTTTAGCTCAGTACTATTTGTTTGGCGGTATACTCTATGTATCTTTCTATGTTTTTTTTATTAATATTATTCAGCTAAATGATGGTAGATTATTATTTTTGATTTTGTGCGCTAGTATTTGGGTTGGCGATTCATTTGCGTATTTTTCTGGGAAGTCTTTTGGCAAAGTCAAATTAGCTAAAACAATAAGTCCGAAAAAAACTTATGAAGGAGCCGTTTGCGGCGTTATTTTTGGTACACTTTTTTCTTTGGTTTTTGGATATTTTATCCATATAGATTTAAATCGAGCTTTTTT
>JAVRLY010000003.1:0-41020 GCA_031960885.1 Desulfurella sp.
ATAGAAACACTATTTGGCAACCTAAAAGACAAAACAATACAGCTAAACGACGCATTTGAGAGCTTTTTCATAGAAACCACAAAAGAAACCATAAAAACTTAAGCGTTTTAGAAAATAAAAGTCTATTTTCATAAATATGCAAGTATTTTTCAAGCAGAATATAATAGATACTTGTTATTAATATAGCAGTTATTTTTTGGTATTTGAGGTGAAAAGTGAAATTAGTTATTGGAATTTTTTTATCACTTTTATTGTTTAAGTTATCTTTTGCTACTAATATAACGTCTATAAATGTAGCAAATCAGACGATTTTAATCAGCTCAAACTCTGAGCCAAACTATAGTAAAACTAGTTTTGCTGTAAACAATAAACATTACTTTATTATAACATTTAAAAATGCAATTCTAACAACTAAAAGTGAATTATTGTACAATAAAATACCAGGAATTGAGAGTATTAGCCTTGTTCAATATAGCTTGAACCCCAACATTGTTAGATGTGTAGTTGAAACAAATCAAAATGCCTCTTTTTTTGTTCAAACAGTTCAGATTAATTCAAGAAAACTAGTGACGATTGTTAGCCCAAATGTTAGCGAGCCATCTTCTGAGCGTATTTGTTCTACAATCCCGCAAAAACAGATAACAAGAAAGTTCAAAGTATTTATAGATGTAGGTCATGGAGGTTATGATCCAGGCGGTGTTGGTCCAGCAGGATTGCCAGAATCATTTGTAAATTTATCAGTGGCCTTAAAACTAGCAAAATATTTGAAAGAAAAAGGTATATCTGTTGAATTAGATAGAACTTCAAATGTTTTTGTACCTTTATATCAAAGAACTCAACTTGCCAATAATAGCGGTGCAAAATTATTTATAGGATTATATTGCAATGCTTCGCGTAACCCTAATATGTATGGTACAACAACATACTACTGGCACGAAGATTCTTATCCATTTGCTATGTATTTGGAAGATTACATATCGCAAAAATTAGGTTTAGCTGATGATGGTACTGTAAAAGATGATTTATATGTTATTAAGTACACTACAGCCATGCCGGCTGTTTTAATTGAATACGCATATATATCAAATCCATACGAAGAGAGTTTATTAGGATCAACGGGATTTAGAAATATGTTATCTCAAGATTTGGCAAATGCAATCTATAATTACTTTATTTTAAAGAAAACGCAAATAGCTCAAAAATAAGGAGGAGCTATGAAAATAGTTCTAATTTTGTTTGGAACTATATTTTTTTTATCAGCACTTATGGAATTGTTTATCATGATGTTATTTATAAGGCTATAAATTTTTAATGAAAACAATAAGATTTAAAACATTATTTTTTTTAATTGTTGCTTGTTTTCTAGCTATTATTGTAAGAGCTTTTTCTATAGAAATATTAAACTCACACTACAAACATATATATGCCAACCAAGTTAAACCAACTGCTGTCATAAAAGGCCAAAGAGGTCTAATTTTTGACTCAAAGGGTAGAATCTTAGCTGAAAACTCATTTGCCTATGACATATATGTTGATCCAAAATTTTATTTGTTATATAACAATAATAAAAATCGTAAATTTTTAGACTTTATAGACCACATTTTTAAAATACGTATTAGAAAGCTTATTCAACAAAACCCCGAAAAACAATATATCAATATTGGTATATTGCCAATCAAATACTTTAGCTTTGTGAAAAAAAGCATACCAATAGGCTTTGGTTTGCATAAAAAGATAATTCGCTATTATCCTTATTCAAATATTGTTTCTCATATTATTGGATTTGTAAACGAGAATTACAACGGCGTTGTTGGTGTAGAAAAACAGTACAATATGTACCTTGCTCCTCAGAACACTTTTGAAAAAATTTATTTAACATCATATGGAGGCATAAAATATTCTAAGCCCCCAAAAAATGGTGATAATGTTCACCTTACGGTAAATGAGAGAGTCCAAAGTTACTTACATTTTTTACTAAAAGATACATTAAAAAAACACAAAGCAAAAATGGCTATGGGTATTGTTATGACACCAAACGGTTCAATTGTGGCTATGGATGATGTACCAGGATACAATGACAATAAGTATTATGAATACGGTAATTATTCTAGAATAAAAGAAATGCCTATCAATTTTTTATTCGAACCAGGTAGTGTCTTTAAAATTGTTACAATGTCGAGCGCACTAAATTCATCTATATTTAATGGAAAAGAGGTTTTGTGGTGTGATAATGGCTATTGGCCTGTATTTGGCCATGTTATTGAAGACGTAGAAGACAATAAACATTTGAGGTTTGATCAAGTATTTGCTTACTCTAGCAATGTTTGTTCAGCTAAAATTGCCCTTAAAGAAAAAAAGAAAGTTTTTTATCAATACCTATGGCGTTTTGGTTTTGGCAAAAAAACTGGAATTGATTTACCTGGTGAAGAAAAAGGTATAGTTAAAGATTATATTCATTTAAGACCTTTTGACTTGGCTACAATGGCTTTTGGTCAAGGCATCAGTGTTACAGATATACAAATTGCTCGCGCTTACTGTGCAATCGCAAACGGCGGTTATTTAGTCACGCCACATGTGCTAGACTATATAAGTAAAGATGACAAAATCATTTACAAATATAAAGAACATCCCATTAGAATACTTAAACCTAAAACTGTAAAAAAGGTAAGACACATTTTATATGATGTTGTAAAATACGGTACGGGCATTTACGCACAATTGAAAAACTATTCAATAGGCGGAAAGACCGGCACAGCCCAAGTTGCAAACAATCATGGTGGATATAGTAAAAATAAATACATTGGTTCATTTGTTGCTATATTCCCATTAAATAAACCAAAATTTGTAATTTTAATAACTGTTGTTGAACCAAAAGGCGTAAATTATGGCGGAGTTATTGCTGCCCCTTATGTAGCTAAAATGGCATCATTTTTAGCGGCATACTATAAAATTCCAGGAAATAATTTATTAAAAACATTATATTGGAGGAAATAAATGTTTAGAAAATTTAAAATTATTGGTCTATTTATTTTTATTTTTTTAACGCTGTCAATTTTTTTGTATTTGGGGTTTGATGTAGCATCAAAAGCAACAACAAATCAAAACAATAACATTCCTCAAAAACAGATAAAAATGTTTAGTGAAGTTCTTAACATAGTCCATTCAAAATATGTCGATAAAGTGCCAAATTCAAAACTAATAATAGATGCAATAAAGGGAATGGTTAGTTCACTTGATCCGCATTCTGAATTTTTAACACCAAAAGAATTTAAAAATATGCAGGTATCAATGAAAGGCAAATTTGGTGGTATTGGCATTGTGATAGATAAAAAAGACGATTTTTTAACAATTTTATCTGTACTGCCACACACACCTGCAAAAAAAGCTGGTTTAAAACCTAATGATGTAATATTGAAAATCAATAATGTTTCAACATATAGGATGAGCTTAGAAAAATCGGTTCAACTTATGAGAGGCAAACCCAATACATTTATTAAATTGACAATAGCAAGAAAAGGTATTGCAAAACCACTCGTTTTTAATTTGAAAAGAGCAATAATACATATCAAAAATATTGATACTAAACTTTTTGGCAATATTGGCTATATAAGAATTGTTCAATTTCGAGATCATACTTCACATGAATTACAAAAAGCTCTTACTCAACTTGAAAAAAAACATATTGAAGGCCTAATTTTAGACCTAAGAGACAATCCAGGTGGTCTGTTAAGCGAAGCATCGAAAGTATCCAATATATTCATAAACAAAGGCATCATAGTTTCTATTAAAGGTAGAAATAAAGACAATGATCAAATAATTTACGCCAAAAACAAACCTGTCTTTAAAAAACCTGTAGTGGTGCTTATCAACTCTGGTACTGCATCAGCAGCCGAAATAGTTACAGGCTGTTTAAAAGACCATGATAGAGCAATAATAATAGGCCAAAGGAGCTTTGGAAAAGGCAATGTTCAAGATGTGATACCGCTTAAAGACGGATACACTCTGATATTAACTGTAGCAAAATATTATACTCCAAATGGTTTTAGTATACAAGCAGAAGGCATTGTACCAAATATTGAAATAAAAAAGAAAAACCAAGATGATTTTGTTTTGCGTGAAAGTGAACTTCTACACCACTTAACCAGCAAAAAAGCAATGTTGCAAAAACCTCAAGAAGTTTTGATTGACAAAAATACAAAAGAGCACAAACAATTGAAGAATGAGTTTATCATTAAACAAGCCATAAAAGTTTTAGAACAAGAAATAAAAAAATGTCCAAATAGTGCTAAAGTTTGCTATGTTTATCCCAAACAAGCTAATTGAGTTTTAAAATAAGATTTTTTGGCAAAGATTGGGATATGTATTAGGAATGTAATGTTATTGTATCCAATTTATAGTTTAGCAAATCAACACTTAAAATTTTATTTAATAAATTTGGTGTAATAGAACAAATTAATTTTAGAGTTTCCATTGCCTGCAGACTTCCAAGAAAGCTAACGGTTTGTGGGATTATATAATTTTGTTGACTACTAAAAAACAAAACATCCTTTAATTGTTTATCTTTTAAAGTAGTTAGTTGACCATAATATCCAAAAACACCCGCATGGACAAAATAAATATCTTTTTTGAAAGCAAGCATGCTTAAAATATACTTTGAGTCTTTGTTATCGAAACAATCAACAACGATATCAACTGTAGGTAACTCAAATTTGCTATCAACAATCCCAAATGTTTTAATATTGCAATTGGTTCCAATTGATTCAAGTTTAGCTTTAGCTACGTCAATTTTGGGCTTACCAATATCATTTTGTGTATATAAAAATTGCCTGTGAAGGTTTGTTTCATCGACTAAATCAGCGTCGGCTATGTAAAGCTGTCCAACTCCACACCTAACTAGTATTTCACATACTGTGCAGCCCAATCCGCCAACGCCACCAACAAAAACCTTGGCATTTTTAAGTTTCTCTTGGCATATTTGACCTAAAATTGGGATTTGTCTATCAAAAAAACTCATCCTCCAGCAGCCGGTGGAAAAATATCTATAATGTCATTGTTTTTAACAATCGTATCTAAACCATTTAAATGAGCAATATTTTTACCGTTAACTAATATCATCACTCCAACTTGCAATGTATTGTTTTCCAATATGTGATCTTTAATACCTAATGTCTCTATCAAAGATTTAATATCAATGCTATCTTTGTTAATTTCAGTACCCATACCAAACTTTTCTCTCAGTGTGGAATAAAACTTTACTATCATACGTACAAATATAAAAGAGATTTTAATATTTTCAAGTACCTTGAGAAACTCTCAATAATGCCTATATTAAAAGTAATTATGAACAAATTAACTCTAAGTTTAATGGGTAATTTATGTATCATTTTGAGAAACTAAAAAAAAAGTCAATAGCTCTAAATAACAAAATTGGAGGATGATATGAGAGTTTTAATTACTGGCTCTACTGATGGAATAGGAAACCAAACAGCTAAATTATTGCACTCAAATGGATTTGATGTTGTTATTCATGGTAAAAACCCAACAAAGGTTGAAGAAACAGCAAAATTAGTTAAAGACGAAGGTATTGTAGCTGATTTATCTTCTTTAAAAGAAATTGACAATATATTAAGGTATGTGGAAAATAAACCCATAGACATTCTTATCAATAATGCTGGTGTTTATAGTAAAAATTATCAATTAAGCAAAGACGATATTGAATTAACGTTTGCAGTGAATTATCTAGCCCATTTTTATTTAACACTAAGACTTTTACAAGCAAAAATATTTCCAAAGCTCATATTAAACATTAGCTCGATGGTGCATGCGAATTTCATTGATTTAGACGATTTAGTTAAACCGCATTTATACGATGCATACGAAGCGTATGCTGTTTCAAAATTATGCAATATACTTTTTACATATTATTTAGCAAATAAAGTAAAAGATTTAGATATCTTGGTAAATGCAATGCACCCAGGTGTTATTAATACTAAAATGCTCATTAGCAATTGGGGTGCAATAGGTGAAAGCCCGCAAGTAGGTGCTCAAAATGTTCTAAATACACTGTTTGCTATACAAAATAATGCATATTCTGGTATGTATTTTGTAAATGCAAAACCAGCAAAATCAAAAACAATTTCTTATAATACTAAACTGCAAGAAAAACTATGGCAATTGAGTTTAAAATTATGCAATCTCAATGATTTAAAACTTGACTAAATTGGTATATTATATTATTATAAACTCAGATTGACAATTGATAATTAATTCAAATAATTTGTCGGGGGGAGGGCAAATGAGAAAACTCAAATACATTGCTTTTATATTGTTGGTATTTTTTTTACCAGGTTGCTCAAATAATAAAAAAGAAGCGCATCCAAATCATATACAGTCAAAACTTTTGACAGTAAAGCAGACTAGAATAGCTAGTTATGCAAGCATACCCGCAACAATTACTTCAAAAAAAGATATCAATATTGAATCAAGCCCGCTAAATCAGTTTACATTTTATTTAGGAAGGGTAGATAAGATTTTGGTTAATGTTGGAGATAGGGTTAAAAAAGGCCAATTGTTAGTTATAGTTGACCCCATACAAACACAAAACACAATTGAGCAAGCTCGGCAAAATATAAATCAAGCTCAAGCAAATTTGGATTATGTAAAAGCAAATTATGAAAGATATGCAAACCTATACAAAGAAAATGTTATATCAAAAGAAGAATTTGAGAAAATGCAAATGCAGTATAAAACTGCACAAGCCCAACTTCAGTCTGCAAAAGCTGCCTATAATGGTGCAAGTAGTGTATTAAACTATTTTTATATTAGAGCGCCATTTGACGGCATTGTAGCAAAAAAATATGTCGATGCTGGACAAGTTGTATCTCCAATGCAACCAATATTGAACCTTATTGATCCAAATGATTTAGAAGTGAAATTTTATGTTGATGAAAATGTCTATAAACATATTAAACTTAATCAAGAAATTCCCGTTTCTATTAATAACAATATTTTCCATGCAAAAATCATTACAATTTCACCCAAAGCAGATGAGATATCGCACACTTACTTAATTAAAGCAAAAATCATTGATAGTAATGTAAATGTTGGCGATTATGCCGTTGCAAAAATTCCAATTGGTGAAAAACAAGTTATGCTTATACCAAAATCATGCGTTTTAAAACGAGCGGGTATTGAAGGCGTAATTGTAGTAAAAAATGGTGTAGCTAATTACCAAATGATAGAGACAGGTTCAACGATTGGCGATTTTGTGGAAGTACTATCGGGTTTGGAGCCCAATGATAAAATAGCAACTACCAACCTTTCTTTGATAAATAATGGTGATATAATCGATGATAGATAAGTTAAATATAGCAGGCAAACTCGCAAAAAACTTTTTAGAATCTAAAATTACTTTGCTTATCATGATAGCGATAAGCATTTTTGGTATTATGGCAACATCTCAAACACCGCGTATGTATAACCCAGAAATTGTTGTTCCATCAGCAACAATAATTATCCAAAGACCTGGATTTAATGCTCAGGAAATGAACAATCAAGTTGTGAAACCACTTGAAGCCATTACAGCTGCAATCTCTGGTGTAGAACATACGTATGGCGTTGCTCAAGACAATATTGGTATGGTAACAGTCCAATTCTACGTTGGGCAAAACGAGGAAAAAAGTTTATTAAAATTATACAATCAAATTATGCGAAATATGGATAGAATGCCACCTGGAACAATGCAGCCGCTAGTAAAATCTATTAGTATAAACGATGTGCCTATTGAAACAATCACGCTAAGCTCTAAAACCCTACCACAAGAAACATTGAGAACCGTAGCTTTAAGGCTTGTTGAACAATTAAGAAGCGTTCCAAACGTGGGCTTAACGAATATATACGGAGGCTTTCCAAAAGCCATTATGGTATGGGTAAACCCACAAAAACTTTCATTTTACGGCATTAGTGTCACTCAACTAATTAATATCGTAAATGCTAGCAATGTAGATAAAGATGCAGGCTATATTATTTCTAATAATAATGATATACCTTTGAAAATAGATAGTAAGCTTAGCAATACAGAAGATGTTGGCAATATTGTAATTGGTGCTAAAGATGGCAAGCCCGTTTTTCTAAAAGATGTTGCAGATATTATTAGTGGACCATCACGCACATATACAAATTCGATATTTTATAATGGGCTTGCTGCAAAAAATAATATTAATATACCACAATCAGCTGTTACTATAGCCTTAGCTAAGAAATCTGGCAGTAATGCAGTTGTTGTAGCAGACCAAATAAATGAAAGGTTAAAAAGATTTGAAAAAGAAGCCATGCCAGAACATATTAATGTTACCATAACAAAAAATGATGGACAAAAAGCAAATAATGCTGTAAATACGCTTATAGAGCATTTAGGCATATCAATTTTGGTTGTTGTCATAATATTATTCTTTTTTCTTGGCTATATTGAAGCTAGCATTGTGACAATAACAATACCACTTATAGTATTTGTGGTTTTAGGTATTGGATGGCTAATAGGCCAAAGTATCAATCGTATAACTTTGTTTGCTTTGATATTATCGCTTGGTTTGCTTGTTGATGCAGCCATTGTTGTTATAGAAAATATTCATAGGCATATAAGTTGTTGTCCGGTAAAAGATTTTAAAGAATCTCTAATTCTTGCTACAAACGAGATAGGAAATCCTACAAATATTGCCACAATAGCAGTCATTTTGGCATTTATACCAATGGCTTTTGTTACTGGTATGATGGGACCTTTTATGAGGCCAATACCCATAAATGTGCCCATTGCAATGGTAACTTCTTTGCTTATTTCATACATTGTTGTACCTTGGGCTTCAAATATTTTTTTAAAGCAGAAAACAAACACCAAAGATATAAAAGAACACAAAAATTTCTTACAAAAAGCTTATATCACAACTATCACACCGCTTATTACATCAAGAGTAAAAAGAAACGTTTTTTTGGCTTTGGTTATAGTTGCATTATTAATAAGTTTACTTTTACCTGCTTGGCAATTTATCAGACCTTCTGGATTAAATGGTCCGCTTAGCACATTTGGCGTTGGTGTTAAGATGCTACCAAATGATAATACAAATACGTTTTTAATAGAAGTAGACGCAAAAGGTGGTTCTAATATCGCATTTACGCAAAAAATTGCTCAAGATGTTTGTAATGTACTAGCCAAAAACCCCTATATTACAAATTATCAAGTGTTTTTAGGTGAAACAGCACCACCAGATTTTGCTGCTTTAGTTAGAAATGATATATTTAGAAAAGCAAGTAATTTAGCACAAATTAGGGTTAATTTAATTCCAAAAGGAAAACGTGATAAAACGTCTCATGAAATAGCTCAAGCTATATACAAACAAATTGAACCTATAGAAAATGCTTATCCAAAAACTAAAATTAAACTATTTGAAGAACCGCCAGGTCCGCCTGTTCAAGCTCAAGTTTTGGCAGAGTTATATGGCCCTGATTACAATGTGTTAAGACAAAGCGCTCATTTTATTAAACAAGATTTTAAAAAAATATATGGTATATCAAATGTAGATGATTCTGTAACAGAAAATGTTGATGAATACAAAATTATTTTAGATAAAAAGAAAATTGCACTTATGGGCTTAAATGACTATACGATTGGCGAACAAATTAGCGCTTTAGTGGATGGACTTGCTATATCAAGTGTCCACTGCGATACTGCACTGGAACCACACAATATAATAATTAAATTGAAAAAATCACATAGATCCAGCCTAACACAAATAATGAATATTGAATTAACACTGCCAAATGGTCAAAATGTTCCGCTTTCAAGTATTGCACATATTGAAAAAACATTAGTAAACAAACCAATATTTAGCAAAGACCAGCACAATTTAGTATATATTCAAGGTGATTTATTAAAATCAAGTCCCGTATATGCTGTATTAACGTTAAATAGCTGGCTAGATAATCATACATTGCCAAATGGGGTAAAATTAGCGACATCTAATTTGGGCTTAAATCAATCTCAACCGCATGATATAAGTCATTATCAAATACTATGGGGCGGCGAGATGCGACTTACACTGGACGTATTTAGAGACTTAGGCGGTGCTTTTATTGTAGCATTACTATTTATATATCTCATTTTAGTAGCTTACTATAAATCATTTATTATGCCATTTATTATAATGATACCAATACCATTAACATTAATTGGTGTATTTTGGGGACACTGGCTATTACATCAATATTTTACTGCAACATCTATGATAGGTGTAATTGCCCTTGCTGGTATAGTAGTTCGCAATTCACTGCTTCTCATTGACTTTTTGCTTGATTATAGAGCAAAAGGACATTCTCTTGAAGATTCATTAATTGAAGCGGGTGCTGTTAGGTTTAGGCCAATCTTGCTAACTGCGCTTGCAATAGTTTTTGGTTCTGCGATTATGATTGAAGACCCTGTATTTGGGGGGCTTGCAATTTCTTTAGTATTTGGCACATTTATATCCACTGCTTTAACATTGATAGTGATACCACTTATATATTATATTTGGCAAATTAGATTTGTAGCCAAAACTAAGTAGAAAAATTTTTAACTTGACTTGTTCAGGTAAAAAACATAAATTAATTACAAATAGCAAAAGGAGGTTTTATGAGTTTAAAAGAATTTTTTGAAAATGCCAAAGGCACTGGTATCCTTGCTACTGCGGATTCAAATGGAAATGTCGATATAGCACTTTATGCTAAACCGTTTTTCATTGATGAAAAGACAATAATGTTTATAATGTTGCATAAACAAAGCTATAAAAATATTCAAGAAAATCCAAAAGCTGCATATATGTTTTTGCAAGAAAATTATCAAGGCAAAAGGTTGTATCTTAAAAAAGTTAAAGAAGAGCAGGATCAAGCAAAAATTAACGAAATGCTAAAACATAAATATGATGACCCAGATGTTTTAGCCAAAGAAAAATCTCTTGTTTACTTTGAAGTTGAAAACGAAGCTCCAATATTGGTAAAGTAGGTATTGTATGAATATATTGATTACAGGTGGCAGTGGGTTAGTTGGGAAAAAGCTATCTCAACTTTTAGAGCAAAAAGGCCATAAAATTGCAATACTTAGCCGAAAGAAAGAACGCTTACCCTACAAGGTATATACATGGAATGTACAGCAACGTGAAATTGAAATCAATGCGTTAGAAGAAGCTGATTATATTGTACATTTAGCTGGTGCCAATATCGGTGAAAAACCTTGGAGCGACAGTCAAAAAAAGCTTATACTAAAAAGCCGTGTAGATTCTGCAAACCTGTTGTTTGAAGCGTCAAAAAAAATAAACAAAAGTTATAAATGTGTGGTTAGCGCTTCTGCTGTTGGTTGTTACGGTAGCGTAACTTCTAATCATATATTTAAGGAAACAGACCATTTTGGAAATGATTTTTTAGGTAGTGTTTGCAAAGAATGGGAAACAAGTGTAGATCAATTTGCCATGCTAAATACAAGGGTTGTAAAACTAAGAACGGCTATGGTATTGGACAAAGAAGGTGGGGCATTAGTAAAGATAATAAAACCTGTAAAGTTAGGTTTTGCAAGCGCACTTGGAAGTGGCAAGCAGTATATGACTTGGATACATATAGATGATTTAGTAAACATATATGCAAAAGCAATTGAAGATGAACAATTTAATGGGGCATATAACTGCGCAAGTATGGATCAAAAAACCAATAAAGAGTTTATGATGACTTTAGCAAAAACTTTTCATAAGCCTTTTTGGCCATTCAACGTGCCATCTTTTGTGCTAAAAACCTTATATGGAGAAATGTCTAGCATTTTACTTGAAGGCAGCAGGGTAGATATTAGCAAAATTTTATCAACAGGGTTTAGATTCCAATACAATAATCTAGAAGAGGCGTTAAGTAACCTTTATAATAATGTTTGATATAAACATTTTAAAAAATATAAAACCTAAAAGTAGCAATATTGAAGGAAATGGCATATGTTCAAGCGTGTTAGTTCCATTTTACAAAGAAAGCCAGTGGGAAGTATTTTTTATAAAACGCGTAGATGATGGCTCTATCCATTCTGCTCAAGTCGCATTCCCTGGCGGCAAAAAAGAGCCTCACGATAAAAGTACAAAATTTACAGCTATAAGGGAAACATGCGAAGAAATTGGTATAAGACCCAACCAAATTGAAATCGTTACTCAACTTGATCCTACTGTAACATTGAGTTCTAACTTTGTTGTGTACCCATTTGTGGGAATATTAAAAAACAATAATTTTAATATAAACAAAGATGAAGTTGAGTATGTTTTTAGTGTACCTATCGAATTTTTAATTCAGAAGTATCCACTAAAATTGCAAAAATTTGTATATAAGGGTAGGATTTTTAATACGTATTTGATAGAATACAATAATGAAATTATTTGGGGGGCAACTGCTAGAATATTGAACAATTTACTTGAATATATCGCTTTAGGGGGGATCTATTGAGTGATATTTTTGTTATAGGCCATAAAAATCCAGATACTGATAGTATTTGTGCTGCTTATGCATACGCCTATTTAAAAAATTGTATAGATAAGGAAAACCACTATATCAGTGCAAGATGTGGGAACATGAATAAACAGAACTCTTTTGTATTCCAATATCTAAACGCTACACCGCCTATATTGCTCAAAGATATGTACATAAAAGTTAAAGATGTTATGACAAAAAATGTGATAAGCATAGAAGAGCACGCACCATTGTATGAAGTAATGAACAACATAAAAAATAAAAATATAAGGTTGCTGCCTGTTGTTGATAGTGAAAAAAACTTTAAAGGTATAGTAAGCGTGTTTGAAATTTCAAATTTTTTAATAAATACCATTAAGCCTACGCTTACATATACATTAGAAATAGACAATTTTGATAAAGTATTGCCGGGTTATTTGTATAAAAGGGGCGCCATCTCACAAGCGGAAGTTCAAATAATCGTAGGCGCTATGCCTTTTGAGGTTTTTAAAAAATATGTTAGTACATTAGATATTTCAAAAACCATCATTATTGTTGGAAAGAGGGAAAAAATCTTACAATATGCCATTGACAATCAAGCGCATACAGTTGTTATTACTGGTATAAGAAACGATAAGGAGCTTGAAAATATTGATATATCTAACTATAAGGGTAATATATTTATAAGCTTTTTAGATACTTTTCAGACAGTGCATAAAATTACGCTTTCTGTGCCTGTTTATAGCTTGTTAAATAAAAACGCTCGGTATATAAGCTCCAATGAATATGTAGATAAAGCCAAAGAACTGTTGCTTGAAGATACAAATCGTGCATTGTGTGTAGTAGATGATAATAAATTGCAAGGCATTATCACAAGGTCAGACGTAATAAAAAAATTTACAAACAAGGTTATATTAGTTGACCATAATGAGCAAAATCAAGCCATAGATGGCATTGAAACAGCGCAAATATTAGAAGTTATAGATCACCACAGATTATCGCCAATAAAGACAACCTATCCCATATTCTTTTACGCAAAACCTGTTGGCTCAACATGTACGCTTGTAGCTGAACTTTATAAAACAAACAATGTACCTATTAATAAAGAAATAGCCACTATTTTGCTTTCTGGTATATTATCTGATACAGTTGGCGCAAAATCGCCCACAACAACAAAACTTGATTTAGAAATGATAAATGAACTTTCAAACATTGCACACATTGACTATGTTGAATACGCGAAGACTCTACTATCCCAATCAGATGATATAACAACACGCACTCCAGAAGAAATTATTGAAAGTGATTTTAAATCATACGAAGAGTTTGGCGTGAGATTTGGTATTTCTCAAGTAGAAACAACAAATCTCAACACATTAAATCAAATAAAACAAGTATTAATCGATGAAATACAGCGTCAAAAAAATATGAAAAACCTTGATTGGCTGATGCTGCTTGTAAGCGATATAATTACACAAAATAGTATATTAATTACTTCTGGCCATCCTTTAGAAAGAAAATTTTCTTATAAGAAAATTGACGATAATGTATATTACTTAAAGGGTGTGTTATCAAGAAAAAAACAATTATTACCAGAAATACTAAATTTGCTTGAATCTGAGGTTAACAAAAATGTTTGAAAACAAAAAGATACTGCTTGGTGTAAGTGCATCTGTGTCAATATACAAATCATGCGAATTGATTAGAATGCTTAGAAAAGAAGGATTTGCTGTCAGGGTTGCTTTAACAAAAGAAGCCCAAGGTTTTATTTCTCCATTATTGTTTGAATCTTTAAGCTCAAATCCAGTATACACAGATGTATTGCAAGAATTTGATCCTTACCATGTAACGCATATAGAGTTGGCAAATTGGGCTGATGCAATTGCAATTGTGCCAGCAACAGCACATATAATATCCAAATTAGCTTGTGGTCTTGCGGATTGTCCTGTAAGTTTAACAACACTTGCAAGCGATAAACCAAAAATCATTGCGCCAGCGATGAACTCCAAGATGTACGAAAATAAAGCTACTCAAAGAAACATTGAGCTACTTAAGCAAATGGGGTTTATTTTTGTTGAGCCTGCAGTTGGTGAGCTTGCTTGCAATAGCGTCGGTATAGGTCATTTAGCTTTGCTTGAAGATATTCAAGAATGCATAGAATCTGTGTTTTTTGAAAAAACATTTGCACATAAAACAGTTATTACAACGGCTTCATCTACGCAAGAAGAAATAGACCCAGTGCGTTTTATAAGCAACTATTCAAGTGGAAGAATGGGATTTGCACTAGCTCAGATGGCATATAACATGGGTGCAAATTCGATTTTAATCAGCGGTCCATCAAATCTCAAAACACCATACGGTGTTAAACGCATAAATGTAAAAACTGCAATGGAAATGTTGAATGCAATCTTACACCAAATTGAGATATACGGCCAAGATGTATATGTAATTATGGCAGCAGCAGTTTCTGATTTTAAATCCCGAACTATTCACGACAAAAAAATCAAGCGTCAAAATAAAGACACACTTGTACTAGAGCTAGAGCAAAATCCAGATATATCAAAATATATAAAAGAAAAGTATCCTAATATTAAACTCATAGGATTTGCGGCAGAAACAAACGACTTTTTCGAAAACGCCAAAGCTAAAATAGATAAAAAAGGCCTAGAATTTATTGTATTAAATGATGTTTCAAGAAAGGACATAGGTTTTGGAAGTCCCAACAACGAAGTAAACATAATTTTTAAGGATGGCACTGTAGAGCATATTGGGCTTGCTAGTAAAAAAGAAATAGCTTACAAAATCTTGCAAACCATAAGGGAGAAACAGATATGAATATTTTGGAAATAAACACAGTTTTAGATTTATCTAAATTGAGAGATTTTTTAAAAAAAGACCAATATGAAAATGAAGAAAACATTGTTAGAACAATCATAAAGGATATCAGAGAAAAAAAAGATGAATCATTATTTGAATATACATATAAATTTGATAATTTTAAGGCAAACAAAGAAAATATAAAAGTCAGTGAAGAAGAATTTGAAAATGCTGCTAATCAAATTGATTCAAATCAAAAAGAAGTTATTTTGTATGCCAAGGAAAAGATTGAAGATTTCCATAGGTCTTTTTTGCCAAAAACCTGTATGATTGAGAAAAATGGCGTTATTTTGGGTACGCGTATAACTAGCGTTTCAAAAGCAGGCCTTTATATTCCAGGTGGCAAAGCGTTTTACCCATCTACTGCACTCATGACTATAATTCCAGCTTACGTTGCCGGCGTTGATGAAATTTTTATTTGTACACCTTCGCAGGGTGGTTTTGTAAACCCTCTGTTATTATATATTGCAACATTATACAATATAAAAAATGTGTTTAAGGTTGGTGGTGCACAAGCTATAGCAGCGCTTGCCTATGGTACACAAAGCATACCAAAAGTTGATGTGATAGCAGGACCTGGCAATATATACGTTGCGCTAGCCAAAAAGTTAGTTTTTGGCGATGTAGGCATAGATTCCATTGCAGGACCATCCGAAGTAATGATAGTAGCTGATAATTGTGAAAATATGTATGCAGCGTACGATTTACTATCCCAAGCAGAGCACGATGTTAATGCAAAGGTGTATTACGTAAGTTTTAATGAAGAATGCATTGAGCGCATTAGTGCAAAGTTCATTGAACTAGCTCAAAACTCACCAAGAAAAGACATAACGCTAAAATCAATCAATAACGCATTGTTTATCAAAACAACAAGAGAATTAGCAGGTAAAATAATTGATGAAATTGCACCAGAACATTTAGAGCTTCACTTAAAAGACCCATATATGTTTATGAATTCATTTAAACATGCCGGTGCAATATTTATTGGTGATTACTCATGTGAAACATTAGGCGATTATGTTGCAGGGCCAAACCATACACTACCAACAGCCCAGACTTCAAGATTTTCAAGTGTGCTAACAACAGAAACATTTCTTAAAAAAAGCAGCATTATACACTACAGTAAAGAGGCAATGAAAAATGATGCTAGATATGCAATTAAATTTGCTGAGTACGAAGGTTTATATGCACATGCCCAAGCCCTTAAGGTGAGATTATGATTGAGATTGTAAAACCAACTATTGCCGATTGTGATTCAATGAAATTTCTAATTGATAAATACGTAAAAACGCACATCGTACTGCCAAGACCTATAGAGGATATAGCTGAGCGCATAAGAGAATTTATCGTTGCAAAAGATGGCTCGAAAGTAATAGCAACCAGCAGTTTGCGCATCTTTTATCCAAATTTAGCTGAAATTCGCACAATTACAATAGATGAAAACTACCAAAAACAAGGGTTAGGCAGAAAACTTATTGAAAAAGAATTAGAAGAAGCAAGAATGCTTGGCATTCACAAAGTATTTGCACTAACAACTCAGGTTGAATTTTTTCAAAAAGTAGGTTTTCAATTAATTGACAAAAAACAATTACCGTTGAAAAAGATATGGCAAGACTGCATCAATTGTCTTTTATTTCCCGATTGTAATGAAGAAGCAGTAATAATTAATTTAACTTGAGCTCTTTAATTTTATCTATAACGCTTTGCACATGATTAGCAACTTTTACATTGTGCCAAACATAACGAATTGTTTGATTT
Source organism: Desulfurella sp. (assembly GCA_031960885.1). Taxonomy (GTDB): domain Bacteria; phylum Campylobacterota_A; class Desulfurellia; order Desulfurellales; family Desulfurellaceae; genus Desulfurella. Next base: position 17,134 of record JAVRLY010000003.1, read on the forward strand.
TTATCAATCAAAAATGTTGTGCGCTTGGCAGAGCCTCTTTTGCTGGTTTCATTTATTACACCAAACTTTTCAACTAATTTTTTATCTTTATCGCTAATTAGACAAAATTTTAAATCGTAATTAGAAATAAATTTTTTATGCGATTCAACAGAATCTATGCTCACACCAATAACAACTGTATCAAGCGCATCAAACTCTTTTAGATGCGCATTGAAATCTAATGCTTCTTTTGTGCAACCTGGCGTATTATCTTTTGGATAAAAATATAAAACGATATTTTTCTTGCCCTTAAATTCATCTAATTGAACAGCTTTATCTATGCTTTGGCCAACAATACCTTCTAGTTTTTCATTAATATCCATAAATTGCTCCTAAAAAAAGGGAGAGCCTTGTTTAATGGCAACTCCCTTTAAGAAATAGCTATCCTTTTTGAATTGTAACAAATAACGTAGACTCACCACGTTTTAGCAACATACTAATAACGTTTTTACTTGATGCTTGCTTTAGAATATTTTTAAAATCTTCAAGCGAATATACATTTTTATTATCAAGTTTTATAATTACATCGCCTGACTTAATGCCTGCTAAAGCTGCAAAAGAATTTGGGTCAACAGAAGTTATAACGACACCTTTATGTTCTTTTAAATTGTATATTTTAACTAAATTGGGATTAATTGAAGCAATATTAAATCCATACTGCGTATTGAAACTACTGCTTGAAGTAGAAGGCTGTGTGGTTTCCAATTGCTCTTGATTTTCTTTTTGAGGACGCTGACCTAATATAACGGTTTTGTAAATTTCTTTACCATCTCTAATAATACCTAACTCAACTTTTGTTCCTGGTTTTGTAAATGCTATATCGTATGGTAAATCTGGTGCATAAATGCTTTTACCATTCATTGATACTATAACATCACCGGGCTCTATTCCAGCTTTTGCAGCAGGAGAATCTTTAAATACTTCATTTACAACAGCGCCATTTAAACTTTTTAATTTCAATAAATCTGCTACTTCTGGCGTCAATAATTGTATACCCACACCTAGCCAACCTCTTTTTGGCACTTCGCCTTTCATTAAATAAGGCAATTCATCTTTAATAGTGTCAGATGGTATAGCAAAACCAATACCTTGTCCAGAAGCAATGATAGCTGTATTCATACCTATAACCTTACCGTCCATATTTACAAGCGGACCACCAGAGTTGCCAGGATTAATTGCAGCATCAGTTTGTATAAAGTGATCAAATGGACCTTCACCAATAACCCTTCCTTTTGCGCTGATTATACCAGAAGTAACAGTACCGCTTAGTCCAAATGGGTTGCCTACGGCCAAAACCCACTGACCTATTTGCATTTTGTTAGAATCGCCCAATTCAAGAGTAGGCAATGGTCTTTTTGGATTAATCTTTAATAGAGCAATATCAACCTCTGGATCGTAACCTATGATTTTTGCTTTATAGATCTCATTTGTGTTAAGCGTAACATTAATGTCTGTGGCATTTTTAACCACATGATAGTTTGTCAAAATATACCCATTACTTGAAATAATAAAACCAGAACCTAAAAAGTGAGCTTTGTAATTTTGTGTATAGCCTTGAAAAAAATGCTTAAAAAAATCGCTAAAGGGGCTATTTGAAAACATTTCGCCAAAAGGATTTACAGTGCCTTTAACAACTTGAGTAGTACTGATGTTTACAACTGCTGGCAAAACCTTTTCTGCAATAGGTGTAAAAGCAGGTAATGAAACATTTTGAGCATAAGCATTAACACTTAAAAATAACAACAAAACAAATAACAATGACAACTTTTTGAAATACCTCATTCTAAAACCTCCTCTATAATTTTTATATTCATTAACTATTATTTTTCACCCACTCTTTTGCAAAATACGTTATTATGATATCGCAGCCGGCCCTTTTGATTGAAGTCAGTACTTCATCTATTACTTTTTTCTCATCTATCCAACCAAGTTTAGCAGCCGCTTTAATCATAGAATACTCTCCGCTTACGCTGTAGCCAGCAAGTGGCATGAAGGCAAAACGCTCTTTTGCCATTTTTATGATATCTAGGTAGCTTAATGCTGGCTTTACCATAATGATATCTGCGCCTTCGTTAATATCAAGCTCAATTTCCTTTAACGCTTCAAATGCATTTGAATAATCCATTTGGTAGGATTTTCTATCGCCAAATGCTGGCGCAGATTCTGCAGCTTCTCTAAATGGACCATAAAATGAAGAAGCGTACTTTGCCGAATAAGCCATGATTATTGTATCTTTAAAGTTGTTTTCATCTAACGCATCCCTAATGGCTTTAACCATGCCGTCTATCATGCCAGAAGGGGCAATGATATCTGCTCCCGCTTTTGCATATACGTAAGCTTCTTTCTTTAAAAGCTCCAGCGTCTCATCATTCAACAAATAACCATTGTTATCTACCACACCGCAATGGCCGTGACTTGTATACTCGCAAAAACAAGCATCTGCTGCCAATATAAGCTCTGGTATAAAATCTTTGATTTCCTTTATTGCATTAACTATAACGCCATTTTCATCGTACGCGCAGCTTCCAAGGGCGTCTTTTTTTTGGGGTATCCCAAATAAAATTACACCTTTTATGCCAAGATCAAAAGCTTCTTTAGCTTCTTTTTTTGCTTCGCTTATTGGCAGCTGATAGATGCCTGGCATGGATGAAATGGGTTTTTTCTCTTTTTCGTATGTAACAAATATAGGGTAGATAAAATCATTAACGCTTAGCTGTGTTTCTTTTACCATATCGCGAATGTACTGGTTTTTTCTCAACCTTCTTGGGCGAGTTTTAGGGAAATTCATAAGACCTCCAATTCATCTCTAAATTTATATCTAAAACTGCCATTTGTCAAATCCTGTAATGCATTAAAATTGTCATAATCGCCTGCAAAGTAATTATTTAAAGCAAAACCTTTTAAATTCAAACCAACACTTTTGCAATAGTGTAAATTTAATAGCGTATCATTGATGCACCCAAGCTTATTTGGAACAACTATAATTAACTCCGCCTCAAGCCTTTTAACAATATCAGCAAATGTATGCGTCCTATCCAATGGCACAAGTAAACCTCCAGATCCTTCAATTATATTAACACTGGCCTTACTTTTATTTATCTTATCTATTACAAAATCAATAGGAAATTTTTCATACAGATAGTATGGCGCTACAGGTGGTTTTCCATAAAGCAATGTTTGAACTCCTACATTTGAAGCATCAAATACTATCTTTGCATCATCATCTTGGGGGTAGCCTGTCTGTATAATTTTTGTATACATTACATCTTTATTCATATTTGCGTAATATTTAGCTAGTAATGCACAAAATTTAGTTTTGCCCACATCAGTATTTGTACCACTAACAAATATTTTCATCTATCACCTCTTTTGTAGCTAAATATCCACTAAAGATAAGCTTTTCAATTTCTGAATCACTAATTATATATGGTGGCAAAAAGTACAAAATATCGCCCAAATTTCTAAGCAAAACACCTTTTTCCAGCGCTTTTCTATAAATTTTAAAACCAAATCTTATTGATGGGTCAAAAGGTTCTTTTGTATCTTTGTTTTTTACAAACTCAACTGCACTTATAAAACCTGTATGCCTTATCTCACCCACAAAATCCATATCTTTAAAATAATATTCTATTATTTGCCTCATAAGTGCATATTTTTTTTTATTGCTCTCCAACACATTTTCTTCCTTAAATATGTTTAGCGTTTCACACGCAGCAGCGCAAGCCAAAGCATTGCCATCAAAACTATGCGAATGCAAAAAACTTTTCCCATCTTTCCAATCGCAATAAAATGCATAATAAATATCATTTGTTGTAAGTGTTACAGATAATGGTAAGTAGCCGCTTGTTATGCCTTTAGATAAACACAAAAAATCAGGTTCAATGTTTGCTTGTTCAAGTGCAAACATAGTACCTGTTCTGCCAAAGCCTGTAGCTATTTCATCTAATATTAAATGTATATTAAGTTTTCGCGTTAACTCCCTTAATCTTGATAGATACAAAGCTGGATACATTTTAAAGCCACCTGCAAATTGAACAAGCGGCTCTACTATAACAGCAGCTATGTCTTCAGCATTTTCTTCAAGCGTTTTTTGCATAAAATTAAAACATTCCACATTGCAGTTTTGCCTTGTTTTGCCAAAAGGGCAGCGAAAGCAATTCGGGAAACTTACCATAATATTTTTTATTAATATATCTTCATAGGCTTTTTTATACAAAGGCTCGCCCATAACAGATAAAGCGCCTAAAGTTTCTCCATGATAGCCATTTTCTAAATACACAAACTTGCGTTTATTTTGAAGTCCTATATTTTTGAAATAGTGGTGGCTCATCTTTAAAGCAATTTCAACAGCAGACGAACCAATTTCTGCAAAAAATATTTTCTTAAGATTTTGCGGAACAATCTGCAATAATTTATCGCTTAGCTCTAATGCTTTATCATGTGTAAAACCTGCAAAAATGACTTGTTCTAAAATTTCTAATTGACTTTTTATTGCGTTATTGATGCGCTCATTTGAATGACCAAATAGATTTACCCACCATGAAGAAATGCCATCAATATAGGAATTTCCTCTATCATCATACAAGTATACCCCTTTTGCATTCTTTATGCGGATTATCGGGTTTTTTTCATAGTCTTTCATTTGAGAACAAGGGTGCCAAATGTGATACTCCATAAAACCTCCTTAAAAAACTTGACATTGCTCTAATATTAGTGTAAAAAGATTTATTGTCAATATGTTAATTTATGTACATTAACAATTTAAAATGAGTATTTTGGATTTGCTCAAAGAAAGTTTAGAACACATAAAAAACAATCAACAATACCGCACCATACAACCAATAAGCAACCACGCAAAAAAATTTATAGAACTAAATGGTATAAAGTGTTTAAATTTGTCATCAAATAACTACTTAGGCCTTGCGGATAACGATGAAATCAAAAAAGGCTCAATTGAAGCTATTAAACAATATGGTTGCTCTTCTGGCGCTTCTAGGGTTGTTAGCGGTAATTTTGAAATATACGATAAACTAGAACAAACAATGGCTAGATTTAAACATACACAAAAGGTTCTAGTTTTAAATAGTGGCTATGTTGCAAACTTGACACTAATTCAAAGCTTAGCCAAAAATGCCACAATTTTTTGTGACAAGCTAAACCATGCAAGTATTATTGATGGCATGATATTATCCAAAGCAAAATTTTACAGGTACGCACACTGCGATATGGAAATGCTAGAAAAACTCCTTAAAAAAGAAACAGCAAATAAGATAATTGTTACAGATACCATATTTAGTATGGACGGCGATGGCGCACCCTTAAAAGAGATTGTAAGATTAGCTAAACTATACGATGCATTTGTAATGGTTGATGAGGCACATGCAAGTGGTATATTTGGAGAGGGCAGGGGATACGCTTTTTGCGAACATGTTGAAAACGATATTCACTGCCATATGGGTACATTTTCTAAAGCTTTTGGAAGCTTTGGTGCTTATATTGCATCTAGCGAACTTGTAATTGACTACCTTATAAATAATGCGAGGGGCTTTATATTTTCAACTGCCTTACCCCCATCCGTTATTGGCGCAAACCTTTCAAGCTTAAACTATATCATGCAAAACCCATTAGTTGGCAAAAAACTGCTTTCAATGGCTGATGAATTAAGGTTTTTTTTAAAAAGTTTGGGCTTTGATGTTGGAAACTCAATCTCACAAATTATACCCGTAATTTTAAAAACCAATGAGCTAACTCTAAAAGCTCAAAAAATACTTTTAGAAAAGGGTATATTCGTGGGCGCAATAAGGCCGCCAACTGTGCCATATAATACATCAAGACTTAGGATATCGCTTAGGGCTGACATTGATAAAAACGAGCTTGAGTTTATAAAAGACGCTTTTAGATATTTGGGTAATGTAATATGACATTTATATCTGGCTGGGGTGGGTTTCGAGAAATTTTTGATTATTTACCAAATGTGTGTGATTTTTTTGTGCCATTTGTTGATTTTTTTCCAAACCAAACGCCAGATATTATTAGTATGGAAAGCGATATACTAATTGGTTGGTCTTTGGGGGCGCATTTAATACTAAAGTATTCAAAGCATGTAATAGCAAAAAAAGTTTTATTCATAACGCCTTTTTTGTATTTTTGTGATTATGTGAATAAAAGGGTTATTGATAGAATGATTTTAGCGTTTGAAAAGGATAAGATGAAGGTAATCAATGAATTTTTATCAAATATTGGGGCAAAAGCGTACAATAAAGATATACCCGATAGCCTAAAAGACGGTTTAGAGTTTTTAAAAATTTCAAAAGTAGGGTCATTTGAAAAAAAAGATAATTATTTCTGCTTATGTGCGCAAAAAGACTTCTTAAAATTAAACAATGCGTGTTTTGATATTTGCAAAAATACAATGATGGTAGATTCAAATCACTTTATTAGCGAGGATAAAATTGAGCTTGCTATCAAAAAAATACATTAAACGCTCTTTTGATAACGCTTCTTCTACATACCCAAATTTTAGCGAGCTTCAATATGAAATTGCCCACACGCTAGCAAAAACTATTAATGGGGATTTTTATGAAAATGTTCTTGAAATAGGCGTTGGCGATGGTAAGCTCTCTAATTTGGTAAATTTTGGTTATTTAAATTACATAGGCATTGATTTGTCTTTACAAATGGCGCGAACTTTTAAACATAACCACACAACAAAACACTGTATAGTTGCAGATGCAGAAAATATACCGTTTAGAGAAAATACATTTGATTTGATTATAAGTTCATCATGTTTTCAGTGGTTTATTGACCCTCAAGTCTCAATAAATAAACTCAAAAATTTATTAAAGATTAAGAAAAACTTCTTTTTTAGCGTTTTTTTAAAAGGTACATTTTATCAAATGCAAGAAGTCTCAAAGATTACAGGTTTTGGAAGCGTTTTGGATTTAAAAGATAAAGATTTTTATGAAAATCTGGGTTTTAATTGTTCGAGAAAACAATATACCATATATTACAAAAGCGTAAAAGACTTCCTTTACGCGCATAAGAAAAGTGGCGCACGATACACTGCCCATACGCATCTGTGTGCTAAATCAAAATTTTTTGAGTTTTGTAATATTTATGAAAAACTATTTGGCACCAAAAACGGCATAGAAACAACTTATATTGTAGCTTTTTGCAAATGAGGCTATAGCTACCAATTTTTTGTTATAAAATGTCGAGCACATATGATTTTATAAGGGCAATGCGCGCACATTTCTTTGATATTTTCCTGCGTATACTCAAAATAATCGCATGAGTAAATTTCTTCAATAATGATTTTTAACGCTTTTTCGTAAGCTTCTAATAACTCATTATTTACTTGATATGTCTTAATTTGCGAGTCTTTAAAACTCCAAAACTCAAAAATTAAATTGTCTGTATTGTATTTTTTGCTTACAAGTAAAGAGTATATAGGCATTTGAAATGACTCTATTTTTTTTAGCCAATCAGGCCTATTATCTGGCGTAGGCAAAAAGTCTGTGTCTATTTTTTTCAAATTACCCGTCTTATAATCAACAATGACAAATGTATTGTTGTTTAAACGGTCCAATCTATCCAACCTGCCTTTTAGTTTAACTTGTATGTCGCCAATTGAGATTTGTGTTTGTATTGTATGTTCCAAATCTACTATTAATCTTTCCTCTATTGTATTGCGTCCAAAAAATCTTTTTATGGCATATTTAATTTGTTGTATTTGTAGCCATATGGTTTTTGAAGGTTTTGGGTTTTGTTTATCCATAATGTAGCATAGTGTTTCTAATTCAACTTCTATATTTTTTGGTTTGTAGAGCTTGTTTTTAAAGCTATCAAAATATTCTTTCAAAAGTTTATGCATCAGTTCTCCAACTTTTGTTGGAACTAATTCCTCACTATTATCAATTAATGGTCTTAGTCCTAAAATAGAAGAAAAATAAAATTTTGCCTTGCAATACAAAAAATCATCAATATTTGAAGGCGTAAAGTAAAAATTGTCATTGTTTAGAATATGTTTTACTTTTTGTGTATTTTCGATGTCAAAAGGCTTGCTTTGAGCAAATGTAACTTGAAAGATAGCATCTTCTTCTTTTGGTACATCTAAGCTTTTTTCTTGCCTTTGAATATCCCAAAAGATGCTCTCTAAAAATCTTGATTTACTTCTATCTTCAGATGTGCGATAAAAAAAATACACTTCGCAAGCGCTTTGTATGAGGTTAAAGAAATTGTATTTTTGCATATCAAGCCTATCTTTTGATGTCGAAAGTCCCAAAAATTTTCTTATATCATCTGTTAATATTGTATCTTGCTTATGAGAGGTTGGTATTATACCTTCATTTGCGCCCAAATAGAAAATACGTTTAAATGTGAGATTTCGCGTTTCAAGATTTCCCAATACTTGAAAGCCTTTCATGGGTTCAGATGGAAATGCAATATGTTTGGTTTGGATAAAGTTCTTTAGCAAATTAAAATAACTAACGATGTTATCAAGTTTGTAATCCTTGATGCTAAGGCTAGATAGCTCCAGTAGGTTTTGCAATACGCCTTCAATGTATTTTGATTCAATTGGATGTAGCTTAACACTTGAGCTTTCTTGCAAAAAACCAATAAAATCTATTACTTTATTTAAAAAATCGCCAATATTTTTTATATCTAAAAAACTGGTTATGATATATTTATGAATAAGCTTTAAAAAATCATTTAGCTCACGATGCGAAACCTCAAAACCTGCTAATTTAAGTTTTTCTATAGTTTTTGTAGTTAGTTCATCACTTTCTAAATCGGCAAGCGACACGATTGAAATACTCGTATTTGAAAAATGCTCTTTTACAGTGTATGCAAATATTCTAACAATAAAATCTTTGTCGTTTAGACTTAAGCTTTTAATATATGGGTGCAACATCACGCTTAAGTAGTCTTTTAAGTAAATCTCGCCTTGTTTATTTTTATGGAGTGACAAAAGCGCTTCAAATAAAGATACAATCGGCGTTCTAGATAGAGGATATCCAATAGAAATATTAAACGTATCGGTTTTTGGATCCAAACACTGATGAATTATGGGAAAAAGATAAACCTCGCTTGAGAGCACAATTAAATCATCATCTCTAAAACCATTTATTGAATTTTTTAATTCTTTTAACTTAAGTACCTCATTGTGTAAATATAAACCTTTGATAAAATGGTAAGAAACACTTTTTTTTGAATTTTCTGATTCTTCAATATCTTTCATTTGAAGTTTTTTTAATAAATCTTTGATTTTTGGACCTTTTTTTGATACAAAAAAACCATTTTGCACATTTAACATATTTGCAAATAATGCTTGTTCTGTTCTTGTTAAATCATAAAAACCTGCAAAGATTATATTTTCTTTATACTCTTGTGAGGTTGATGCTATTTTGTACCTAACTGAGCGCGTTGTAAAGCCTTTTTCTTCTATCAGAGAATAAAATTCACTGTACATTTGAGAAAACTTTGATATTCTTTGTGGAAAGTTTAATAAGTCATTTGGCAGGTTATTTTGGATTAGATAGTCAATTGTTTTTACATCTACTTGTTCTAAATATAACTCTTCAAAATCAGAAAAAAACTTATAACCCCACGACCAAAACTGGTCAATGCTATTAATATCTATCATACGGATTTTTTTGTTTATATCAAAAAGCAAAAATACGCCTTCAAGTGAAGAAATTTTTGGATAAATAACATTGCTTGTATTTTTATAAATGTAGTCAACAAAATCATCAATGGAAAATAGCTCTATTGAGTCTAAAGCAGTGTGTTTTTTGTTAGCTAAAGATTTGGCCAAAAACAGCGTGGGCCTTCTATTTGGAAATATTACAGTTGTATTTTCCAAATTATGATTTACAATTAAATCGGATAAAAACTCTATTAAGTTTTGAGATTTGTCCAATATATATGCTTTAGGCAATGTTTATAACCTCTTTTTTATCTATATTGTACAATATACCAAACACTTTTTTGTCTTTATAGATATCTCTTAAAACCTGAATATAGTTTAAAATTTGCGATGTGTAATCTTCGATTTCTTTTTTAGAAAATTCACCCGTTTTATAATCCATAACGTATACATTTTGGTTTGGATCAATTACCACCCTATCCATTCTAAAAATATTGCCATGTTTGTCAATGAAGGTTTTTTCTGTAAAAACTATATTATCGTGACTAAAAAGCCTTTTTAAATCATTATGTTGCAGTATAGAAAGAATTTTTTGCTCTACCTCTAGCTTATCATCAACAAATTTAGCGTACTTTTCAATCAAGAAATTAAGATTGTCAAAATCTTGTTCATACTTTAAATATGAGAGAATTTCATGATAAATTTCACCCCTTTTAGAATCAATTAAGCGTTTTATCGTCCAACTGCTCGACTCATTTATGATTTTATTGTAATTAATAGTAAATGGCACAAAATTTTGATTGTTATTATCACAATATAATGACTGTTTTGGTATTGAGTCTTGTTTTGAGCCAACTGTTACACTTTCAAGTGCACATTGGGCATTTTTTGTTTTATTGTTATAGTAAATAAAATTGTACATTTGCATTTTTGCTCTCGTTAACGCAACATAAAGCACGTTAAAATCCTCTATATTGTCTTTTAACACAGCTTTATTGTATATGTCAGATAATGTATCATCTTGCCTGAACTCTTTTGTAATATATAGCAAGTCCAATCTATTGTCTAATTCAAAAACAAATTGATTATTAGGCTTTTGTCTTTTTGTAGGGTTTAGTGCATAGTTTTTATTGGCATCTAATACATTTATCACAACATCAAATTGCAGGCCTTTTGCTTTGTGTATAGTAAGCAATTGTATGCCATTTTGAGTATTTGAAAATTCGCAAGAAAATGTATTTTGGCTAAATGTTGATTTTTCAAAGTAGTCAATAAATGCACTCAAATCATTAATACCAATTTGTTCTAACTCAATAACTCTATCAAGCAAAAAACTCAAATAATGGCTTTCTTGTTCAAAATTTTTATCAATATTGAATGTTTTGATAATATTAAGTAAAAGCTCATATAAAGGTACATAGCTTATAGTGTTAAAAATATCCTTAAAGTATAACTTCCAAATATCAGTGAAATATTTTCTGAAGTTTATATATAGCATTTGAGCACCCACATTTTCTAATAAAAAATCCATTATCTTATTTCTTTCAACCAAACAATGAAAGACATCACCAAGTATAAATGTCGCAAAACTAAGGTTATCACTTGGGTTATTCAAAAACTTTAAAAACGCAAATATTTCGTTAATAATTTTTCTTTGGCGTATATCGCTTGCGCTTGAAGAAAGCACCGTGTAGTTATTTTCTAATAGCCAGCCACTTATGGTGTTAATTTCTGCATTTGTGCGAGCTAAAATCGCTATCTGCTCATATCTAAATCCATAATTAATCAAATCTTTAATAGTTTGCAGCAAACTTTCTCTAATACTATCTATGCCTTCTTCGTTTTCACAAGCAAATATTTTAGTTTCTACATACCCTTTATTTAAATGCTCATCAATTGGTTTTTGCTCAAAAGATAAATAACCAATAGGGTCATTGACTCCTTTTATAACATCTTTCAATGACTGTTTAAATATTGTTTGAGAGTAATTAACAATGTGCTCAAATGAGCGATAGTTTAAATTAAGTATTTTTTCTATATACTTACTTTGAGGAAAAATATTAGCAGAGTTCTCTATTAAATTCTTCATAACTTCAAAATCTGCTTTCCTAAAACCATATATTGCCTGTTTTAAGTCGCCAACAACAAACAAAGAGCCACCTTTTGATAGTGATTCTTCTATTAAGGGCTTTAGAATTTCCCACTGTATATTTGATGTATCTTGAAATTCATCAATTAAATAATGGTAAATATAGCTTCCAATCGTATAATATATTGTTGGCACAAAACCTTCATTAAATAGAAAGATAATACGCTTGTTTGCATCTTGCAAAAATGTTTTGCCTAATATATTGTATGTTTTAATAATATGGCTTTTGAATTCTTCAAATAGCTTGAGATAAGGTAAATATTTTACTTTTGCAATATCATAGAGTTTTTTCATTATTGTATTGTAACATTCGTCCCATGTGGCTTTTGCATCTTTATCTTTATAAGGAAAACTTATTTTATTAGATACAATATAAAGAAAATTTCTTTCCTTTAAATAGGTCTTTAGTTTATTGATAGTTTCGGGTTTTGTGTGATTTCTAATGTCACATCCATCAAAGAGTTCTAATAAGTTTATTGTAGAATTAACCGTTTCTTCAAGTTCTGATTTTAAATTATCCAATGCTTTTTTGTCATAACTAAATGTTTTTTTATAAGATGATTCTTGATCAAGTAGATAGCTCAAATCTGATTTTATTGATTTAACAACCTGAAAATCAATCAATGCACTAGAATTCTCATTTAGAAGACGTAAAACCTCTATCAAGCTATTTTTATCTGCATTTTCTAAAAATTCGCTAAAAGCGTGATCAATGATATTTTCTAAACTTACATCAACCTCAAAATCTGGGTTTAACCCTAACTCGACTGCGCTTGCGTATAGTATTTTTGTAAGAAAGCTATCTATTGTCAAAATTAAATCATTGTAATTATCTAAAATCTCTTCAATACACAAAGATGATTGCTCTATTAATTCATTGTCATCTAAACCAGTTATATTTATTATTTGCATTTTTTGCTTATCGTCAAGCATGTCTAAATGTATTTTTTTAAACCATTCTAAGGTTTTATTTTTAATATCATTCGTTGAGTTTTTTGTAAATGTAATAGCAACTATGTTATTTATTTTATTGTTTTGTATGTTTTTTGAAAGCAAAAATTGCACAATTTTCTGTGTCAATAAATATGTTTTTCCTGAACCTGCGCTAGCTTGTGCTAATTGAACATGCGGAAAATCAGATTCTTTAAAGACTTCTAATATGTCATTTGAACTTTCATTTTTATACACGCGGCTATTATAAGTCAATCTACTTTTTAAATCAATATGTATGCAATTTGGCAAACCCAAGAAAAATCAAAAAATTTTCTGGACTTTTTGTGAAAAAAGTATTTTAATATAAATATGAATATGCGCACAAAGTTTGTGTTTATTATGTTTAGCTTAACTCTTTTATCTTTAATAAGTTCTTGTGGGTACAAATTGAGCGCTGATAATTCTTACTTGCCAGACAACATTAATACAGTGTATATAGAAAACCCAATAAATTCCACATACGAGCCCAATTTGAGCATTATATTGAAAAATGCAATAATAGAGGATCTAAAGCTTGAACCAAATGTCACAATTGTATCAAATAAATCTAACGCTCAAGCTTATATCAAAACAGAAATCATATCTTATTCAGCTGTGCCATCTTCATACAATGCAAGTGGTTTTGCCTCAACTTACAGTTGCAACATTTCTATAAAACTCTCATTAATTACTAAAAATGGCAAAAAACTTATATTTGACAAAGTATTAACAAGTTCCACAAACTATAGCGCACCTGCAAACACTAACATAAATAGTATAAGCTCAATTGAATCTGCAAAGTTAGTAGCCACAAAATCAACAATAGCCGATTTAGCTTCTCTAATTAGAGAAGAGCTTTTTATGTCATCTGGTTTTTGATTTTTAAAGAAATTTGAATATAAAAAATTAATATTTGGTAGCCTCAGGGGGAATCGAACCCCCGTTACCGGCGTGAGAGGCCGGTGTCCTAACCGCTAGACGATGAGGCCTTGCATCTTTGGCTGGGAGAGGAGGATTCGAACCTCCACTAGCGGATCCAGAGTCCGCGGTCCTACCATTAGACGATCTCCCAATCATGCAACATTGTATTGATTTATTGTTTTTTTGTCAAACAGTATATAAAATTTTACAAATTAACTATCATATGTTAAAATGCAATTATATTTTTTTTGGAGGTTAAAGTATGGATTTAGTTAAGCAACTTCAAGACTTGCAAATAACTAATTTTAAAACGGTATATAGGAACTTACCAACACCTATCTTGGTTGAAAAAATACTTGAAAACAAAGAAGGCATTCTAGCCCATATGGGTCCAGTGATTGTAGAAAGTGGTAAATACACTGGAAGGTCACCAAAAGATAAATTTATTATTAAACAAGAACCAAGCACAAAACACATATGGTGGGGCAAAGAAAACCAAGAAATCACTCCAGAAGCTTTTGATAATCTTTACAAGAAAGTTGCAGCTTATCTTCAACAAAAAGAACTTTACATAATGGATGCCTATGCAGGCGCAGACCAAAGATACAGGTTACCAATTAGGGTAATATCTACGCTTGCCTGGCAATCATTATTCGCAAGAAATATGTTTATAAGAGAACTTGATCCTAAAAAATTAGAAACATTTAAACCAGAATTTACTGTAATTGCTGCACCAGAATTTAAAGCAATACCTGAAATAGATGGCACAAGAAGTGAAGTATTTGTTCTGCTAAATTTTGAAAAAAATATCGTTTTAATAGGAGGAAGTGGTTATTCTGGCGAGATTAAAAAATCAATTTTTAGTGTAATGAACTATCTTATGCCACTAAAAGGCATTATGAGCATGCATGCAAGCGCAAATTTAGGCAAAGGCGGGGATGTTGCTATTTTTTTTGGCTTATCTGGCACTGGTAAAACAACTTTGTCATCTGATCCTGAGCGATTTCTAATTGGCGATGATGAACACGGCTGGAGCGATGATGGTGTATTTAACTTTGAAGGCGGATGCTACGCCAAAGTTATTAACCTATCAAAAGATGATGAGCCATTGATATATGAAACCACCCGAAAATTTGGCACAATATTGGAAAATGTAGTAATTGACAAACAAACACGAAGGATCGATTTATTTAACGATTCTATCACAGAAAACACAAGGACATCGTACCCCATAACCTATATACCTAATGCTTTAAAAGAAGGCACAGGACCACATCCAAAAAATATTATAATGCTCACATATGATGCTTTTGGCGTTTTACCACCTGTATCTAAACTTACCAAAGAACAAGCAATGTATCATTTCATTAGTGGCTATACTGCTAAAGTTGCAGGCACTGAAGCGGGTGTTTTAGAGCCAACAGCTGTATTTTCTACGTGTTTTGGGGCTCCATTTATGGTTTTGCCGCCTACAGTATATGCAAAATTATTAGGTGAAAAAATACAAAAGCACAATGTCAATTGCTGGTTAGTCAATACTGGTTTAAATGGCGGACCATACGGGGCGGGAAAACGCATAAGTATTTCGCATACTCGAGCAATTATTAGAGCTATTTTAAATAACGAGTTGAATGATGTCGAGTATGAGATTTTGCCAATATTTAACCTTCACATTCCAAAAAGTTGCCCTGATGTGCCATCAAATATATTAAATCCTAGACAAAGTTGGCAAGACAAAGATGCCTATGATGCACAATTAAAAAAACTAGCCTTTGCCTTTAAGAAAAATATAGATTATTTTGGATTTGAAATAGATAAAGATATCCTTAGCGCTGGTCCACAAATTTAAAAAATTATAAAAGATATGGAAGTTTTCAGCTTCCATATCTTATCTTTATTGTTGTTAGTTTTGTTGTGTTGAATCTGAAACAGTTGAAGCTAATTTGGAATCAGAATAGAAATTCACGTCTTTTAATTTGTTTAGAGCATACTCACAGCCTAATGTGTAAACTTTTACAGCTACAATACCAGAATTAATCATACCAAGCTCTTTTGCTGCACCTCTTGATAAATCAATAATTCGACCTCTTACGTATGGCCCACGATCTACTATCTTTACAAACAACTCTTTTCCATTGTACAAATTTTTCACTAGTACTTTACTTCCAAATGGCAGAGTTTTACTTGCAGCAAAAATTTCATCGCTGTTGTACGTATTTCCGTTTGCTGTTTGCATAAAAGAATCTTTCAGACCATACCAAGAAGCATAACCTTGTTGAATTTGACACGTATTATTTCCATTCGAAAGGGATTTCAAAATATCTTCCACTGTAGCTTCACCTGCAAAAGCTTTTGAAAAACTAACAAAAAATACAACAAGTGCAAATAAAAAAAACTTTCTCATAGTTTTATTATAAAAAATTAGTATAAAATTGTCAAGAAAAAATACAAATTTAAAAAAAAACTAGAATATTTTTCTTAAAAAATCACTTTTTTTAAATCTTCCTGATATAAGTGACATTGTTATATATTAAACTTATTCATAAAAAATTTTAAATTTTGATTTTTTATAATTTTTCTTGTATAATGTTAAAAAAAAGGAGTTGGTCGGATGCTGTTTTCTAAAAGTTTAATTTGCACAATTAAAGAAAAGCCAAAAGATGCTACAATTGACAGCCATGAGTTGCTAATAAGAGGAAGTTTTATTAGTCAAGAATCAAGTGGTATTTATATATATTTGACGCTTGGGTTAAAAGTCATTAAAAAAATAACAAAAATCATCGAAGAAGAAATGGATGCAAAAGGCGCTCAACAAATCTTGATGCCAGCTGTTCAACCAGCAGAGCTATGGATAGAATCAGGCAGATGGAAAGAATATGGCAAAGAGTTATTGCGTTTTAAAGATAGAAACGATAGAGATTTCGTTATAGGACCAACGCACGAAGAAGTCGTATCAGATATTGTGCGAAAATATATTAATAGTTATAAACAATTGCCTATTAATTTATATCAGATTCAAACAAAATTTAGAGATGAAATGCGCCCAAGATTTGCATTAATGAGAGCCAAAGAATTTATAATGAAAGATGCGTATAGTTTTGATATAGACCCAGCAGGCTTAGATATAAGCTATGAAAAAATGCGCGATGCTTACTGCAGGATATTCAAACGCTGTGGTTTGGATTTTAGAATAGTGCAAGCAGACAGTGGCGCTATTGGTGGAAAAGACTCAGAAGAATTTATGGTGCTATCCAGCGTTGGAGAAGACGAAATTTTTGTTTGTGACAGTTGTAACTACACTGCCAACGCAGAAAAAGCTCAAAGTGAACCTCCAAAAGTTAAAGTTGAACAAGAAGGAAAAATTGAAAAAGTTCACACGCCAAATGTAAAAACTATAGCAGAAGTATGTGAATTTTTAAATGTAGAGGCAAATCAAACAGCCAAATCCCTTTTATATAAAAATGAAAATGGCGATATATTTTGTTTTGTTCTAGTAGGCGATGATACATTAAATGAAACGAAAGCCAAAAATGCAACCTCAAGCATAGAACTGATTGCCTTAAAAGAAAATGAAATAGACAAGATTGGTTTAGTAAATGGTTTCATAGGCCCTATTGGATTACCAGACAATATATATTTAATTGCCGACAATAGATTAAAAAATTATAATAGCATAGTTGTCGGAGCAAATGAATTAGGCTATCACTTGAAATATGTATCTATAACAAGAGATACAAATGCTAAGTTTTTTGATATAAGAAATGCAAAAGAAGGTGAAACTTGCCCAATTTGTCATAAAGGTAAATTAAAAAAATATATGGGAATCGAAGTTGGACATATTTTTAAGCTAGGCTTAAAGTACTCTAAAGCAATGAACGTTGTATATCTAGATAAAAACGGCAAACAGCAATACATTTATATGGGTTGTTATGGTATTGGCGTTAGCAGGTGCGCGCAAGCATGCATTGAGCAAAACCATGACCATGATGGTATAATTTGGCCAATAACCATAGCGCCGTTTGAAGTCGAAATTGTTCAACTTGATGAAAATAATCAAATCAATTCATTTTGTCAGACATTATACGAAGAATTAAATTCTCTAAATATTGATGTTTTATACGATGATAGGTCAGAACGCTCAGGTGTAAAGTTTAAAGATATGGATTTGATAGGAATCCCGATAAATGTAATTGTAGGCTCTAAAAATTTTAAAAACGATAAGATTGAAATACGATTAAGACATACAAAAGAAAAAATTTTATGCGATAAAGATAAATGTATAGATGAAATTATAAGTATAAGAAATAAGCTGTATAAAAGTTTGGAGGCAAAATGAAAGATCTTAAAGAAAAGCTGTTTAGAAAACAAAAAAATGCTTGGTTTGAAAACAAAAAAGAAGAAATATTTGGATTTTCTAAAGATTATATGAATTTTTTGAATGAATGCAAAACAGAGCGTGAAACAGTAAATTTCGTTAAACGCTATTATTCCAAGCATGAAAAAGATGAGTTAATTTTTATCAACAGGAACAAAAATATTGCTTTGGTGCGTATTGGAAAAGAAAAAGGTATGAGACTCATAGCTAGTCATATTGATTCTCCGCGCATAGACTTAAAGCAAAACCCTGTATTTGAAGATTTAAATATAGCAATGTTTCATACACATTACTATGGTGGTATAAAAAAATATCAATGGTTAAACATACCGCTTGCGCTACATGGTGTTATTACAAAATCAGATTTGCAAACTATAGAATTTTGCATTGGTGAAAGCGAAGATGACCCAGTTTTTGTAATACCAGACTTATTGCCGCATTTATCAAAGAAAGTTATTGATGAAAAGGTTGTAAAAGAAGCTTTTGATGCTGATAAACTCAACCTAATAGTAGGTTCAATACCTTTTAGCAAAGAAGAAAAAGAGCAAATAAAACTAAATGTACTTAATATACTTAATGAAAAATACTCAATCTTGGAAGAAGACTTTATATCGGCTGAAATTACTATCACGCCAGCTTTTAAAGCAAAAGATGTAGGTTTTGACAAAAGTCTTATTGGTGGTTATGGCCAAGATGATAGAATTTGTGCATATACCAGTTTAAAAGCTTTCTTTGACTCAAAGAAGTCTTCGCAATCACAAGTTGTTTTGATGGTTGATAAAGAAGAAATTGGCTCAGAAGGCAATACGTCGGCACAATCTAGTTTTTTATTTGAAGTAGTTATTGAAATTTTAAAAGCAAAAAAATTGGAACCAAACTTTGAAAATATTATATCGTTTTTTAAAGCTTCAGAGTGTCTATCCGCTGATGTCAATGGAGCGGTAAATCCTATGTACAAAGAAGTACATGAAAAAGATAATGCATCGTACATTAACAATGGCGTAGTTTTAACAAAATTTACAGGCCATGGCGGCAAATACATGGCAAATGATGCTAATGCTGAGTTTGTCGGCAAAATAAGAAAAATATTCAATGATAATAATGTTGTGTGGCAAACGGGCGAACTTGGAAAAGTAGATGAAGGCGGCGGCGGTACGATAGCTAAATACATTGCCAATCATAACATAGAAACGATAGATTGTGGTCCTGCATTAATTTCTATGCATTCGCCATACGAAATTTCATCAAAGGCAGATCTATTTGAAACATATAAAGCGTACAAAGCTTTTTTTAGTTACTAATAGTGAAGCGTAAATGGCTAATTTGATGCACAATAATCAAATATAGCCATTCTCATATATACGCCATTTTCTACCTGTTTAGTGATTAAAACATTTCTATCTATGTATACAGTTGAGTCAAGCTCAACATCTCTATTAACCGGACCTGGATGCATAATATATGTATTAATAGGTTTTTTTATACCGAAAAATTTATTGTATTCGCTCAAAGAAGGTATATTTACACCACTTTTTCGCTCAAGCTGAATACGCAAAAGTATCACTAAGTCTTTATCTGATATAGCATGCTCTAAATCTTTTTCCAACTTTAAATTTTCTATATTTTGCGGTAAAAACGTATGTGGTCCATAAAAACTCAAATCCCAATTAAACATTTTTGCAAGGTATATATGGCTTCTTGCTACGCGTGAATTGATTATATCACCAATTATACATACTTTGAGATTTTCGATATTTTGAGTATGTTCATAAATTGTCATAAAATCTAATAAAGCTTGAGATGGATGTTCATTAGTACCATCGCCTGCGTTTATTATATTGGCATCTGTGAATTTACTTATATATAAAGAGAAACCAGAATATGAATGCCTTACTACAAAAAAATTTGGGTGCATGGCGTTTATGTTAGTAATTGTGTCTTCCCAGTTTTCGCCTTTTTGTAAACTTGATTTAGCATAATCAAAATTAACAACTTTTGCACCTAATTTTAAAGCCGCTATTTCAAAAGAGGTTTTTGTTCTTGTGCTATTTTCAAAAAACATGCTTATAACGATATTATTCTCCAGACTTTTAACATAGTTTTTTTCATTTTTAAAATACATAGCTTTTTTTAAAATATCTAACACCTGATTCTTGTTAAAATACTTTAGACCTAAACAATGCATATTTTACCTTCCTATATCTCTGTGAACAGTGTTTACAATATAATCCATTTTTCCCACAAATTCTTCCAAATATTTAACAATTGCTACAGAACGATGCTTACCACCTGTGCAACCAATAGAAATTGTAATATAGCTCTTTGATATTTTTGTAAAAAGCGGTAAAATAAATTTCAAAAAATCTTTTATTTTGTGAACAAACTCTTGAGCTTCTGGTTGATTTAGAACATAATTATATGTAATCTCATCAAGACCAGTTGTATTTTTGAGTGAATCTATAAAGTAAGGGTTAGGCAAAAATCTAGCATCAAATACATAATCACTTTCAGTTGGCAAACCATATTTAAATCCAAAGGATTCTAGCTGAACAATAGGTTTTAGCTGTTCACTACTACCAAATTTAGCTAAAATTAAATTTTTTAAGTTATTTACATTTAAATCATTCGTGTCTATAACGAAATCTGATATTTTTTTAACACAATCCATTATTGCTTTTTCTTCTTCAATCGCTTGTGTAAGTGAAAGTTGTCTTATAATACTTAATGGATGCTGTCTTCTTGTCTCTTGATACCTAGCAATTAATTTTTCTTTGTTAGCGTAAAGATAAAGTATGTTAACATTTATACCTTTGCTTTTTAACCATTCAACTGACTCAAAAAAATATGTTTGAAAATCAATTTCTCTAATATCGCATACAATAGCGACATTTTCAACAACAAAAGTGCCTTCTTCTATAATATCAATAAATTTTTTTATAAGTTGAAGAGGAAAATTATCCATACAAAAAAAACGTAATTCCTCAAAAACCTTTAGAGCACTACTTTTGCCTGATCCAGATAAGCCACTGATAAACACAAATTTTTTAATTTTACTCATCTTCTTCAAATGTTTTTATATAATTTTTTACTTCTTCTTTGGTTTTGTCCACAAAATTTTCCACACATGTATTCTTTAGCATTTTTGCAAGCAAAGTAAGTGTTTTTAACTGCAATGATGGTTTATCAGATGGCGACAATACAGTAAACACTACGCTCACTGGAATATTATCTATCGAATCAAAATCAATGGGTGTTTTTAAAACAAAAATACCTATATACGGTTTAATATCTTTGAGTTTTAAATGTGGCAAAGCAAAACCGTTACCTATAGCAGTTGAACCCAACAATTCCCTTTCTCTAAACAAATCATAAATTACTTCGGGGCTAATATTAACTTTTGGGCTAATATATTGACTTATTTTTTTTAATAAATCAAAATTATTTTTTGCAACTACGTCAACTTCGACATCGTTTATTTGTTTTATTAAGTCTTTAAAATTCATTTTATGTTTCTATTAGCGTATAACTATTGTCACTGTTTTTATACAAAACATTGATATTTTCTGATTCTGAATTGTAGAAAACTAAAATACCATCGTCAGATTTTTTAACTAAATTTAGAGCATCTTCTAAATTAATGGGTTTTTCATCAATTGTTTTTCTAATAATATTTATTCCTTCAAATTCGCTTTGGGCTTCACTTATGTTGCTCTCTTTTCTTTTTTTAGATTTTTTCTCTTTGAGTTTTTTTATCTGTCTTTCTAAATTATCATAAAGTAAATCAATGCTTGCATAAAGGTCATGTGAAGTTTCTGTAGCTTTTATAGTATCTTTTTTTGTAATCAATTTGACATCAGCAATATGCCTGTATTTTTCTACACTAATTAACACTTCAGCTTGCACTATATCGTAAATTTTTTCCAGTTTACTTAATTTCTTCTCAACATAATCTTTTATAGCATCAGTAAGTTCTATGTTTTTTGCAGCAAAAATAAATTCCATATTTCCTCCGTATTAATGTTCGCACACTGATTTATTCGAATAAATGAGAGTGCCATTTAAATAATCTTGTATAATTTTTGAATGTTCTTGAGACGCAACACCAGATATCACATCTATGCCATAGCTATTAAAAAACTCTATAGCCCTTGGACCAACACCGCAAAGAATGACTAAATCAACATTTTGAGACTTTGCCCAAGCAGGAAACGAACCTTCTTGATGCTCTATTGAATCGTAAATCTTTTTGTCCTTTACAACGCCATTTTCAATTTCGTAAATTACAAATTTTTCAGCTCTGCCAAAATGCTCACTTAATACATCACCAACTAATGGTATCATAACTTTCATTAAACCTTACCTCCTAATTTATTTTCAAGCGATTCCATTTTACCTTTCAATGTTAATTGTTTATCATTTCTTTCATCAATATAAATATTCATAACAACCCTATTTAAGCCCTCTCGATAAATTGTATCTCTTATTTTTGGTATCAATGTTAAGATTTCTTCTAAATCACCTTCAATTGCAGTGCCAATAGGTGTTGGCATTGTTTTAAAGCCACTTTCTTTTATGAGTGAAACTACTTTTGCAATATATGTGCTTGCGCTTGGCGACGATGTGCCAATGGGTATCACTGTTATGCCACAAACAGCCATAGTTAACCTCCATAATCAGTAAATATTTTTATATTGATCAAAAATTGATTTTTCATTTTTAATTTTTGCTTTTATATTGATTATTTTAAGGTCAAATTCATCTATTGTTGAAAATTTTTCATTTAAAATTGAATCATCCCAGTTTGTTAGAATCTTATAAGATAGTGCAATATCTTGAAATTTTTTTTGAGCACAATTTTTTTTATTTACATCTGGATGGTATTTTTTCGCTAATTGCAGATATTTTCTTTTGATATCTTGCAGAGATTTTGCGTCCCAAGCATTTAGAATTTCCTTAGCTATTGCTTCATATAATCTTTTTTGTTTTATATTTTTTCTAAATTCAAAATCGTATATCATAATTGAACAAGTTGTTTTGGAAACTTTGTCAAACTTTCTACGCAATCTTTTTTTACTAAATACGTATTTTCTATACCAACTGCGCCTTCTTTAAATACGAGTTTTGGCTCAAATGCAAATACCATATTTTCTTCCAATGCATAATCCATGCCTTGAGCAATAAATGGGTACTCATCTAACTCCAACCCAAGTCCATGACCAATGAATTTAACCCTATCTTTTCCTACGCCCATAAATATATTTTCATACCCTGCATTTTTTGCTTTTTCAAGCGTTTTTTTATACATATCTTGAGCATTTACGCCAGCTTTTGCATAATCTTCAAACCAATTAATTATATCAAGGCAAAATTGATATCCTTTTTTTAGCTCATCATTTAAATCACCAATAACAAATGTACGCGTTTCGTCAGTTATATATCCATTGTAATTAAAAATAAAATCTACAATGATGGGTTTGTTTTTTTCAATTCTATCTAAACTTGCGCCTTCTGGATAAGTAGGATACATTCCTTTGCCAGAAAGCGGTTTCATGTAGCCAGAAACTTTAGCAGTATTTTCACCGCAAATGACATGTCCCATAAAAATTTCACCATTAAACATCCTCATACGGCTTCTACCTTGATGACCCCTAAGCCTTGCAAAATATTCTAATTTTGCGCTAATTTCAATCTCTTTTTTGTTTTCTTCTAAATATAATTTTGCATCGCTCATTAAACAATCAAGGTTTTTAGCAGCTTGTTCAATATTATTTAGTTCAACTTG
>JAVRLY010000004.1:0-37875 GCA_031960885.1 Desulfurella sp.
TATTGTTCAAAGCGCAGATTGTTTAATCGCCATAGAAGGCAGTTATGGAACACTAAATGAAATCTCAGCTGCACTTAATTTACAAAAAGTAGTCATTGGACTTGAATGTACTTGGAATATTGATGGTATGCGACACGCTAAAACACCACAAGAAGCTATTGAGATGGTTAAAGACATTTTAAGTTAATTTAAATATTGACTTGTTAAATTACAGTTATATAATAAATTTGAACATACTTAAACAAAGGGGGAATATATGAGGGGAGCTTGGTCTATAGTATTGCTTGGTTTGTATACACTAGTGTGTGTTATGTTTTACTTTTACAATAAAAGCACAGCATATTTGGCTTTTTGTGCGTTTTCTATAATTTTTTTTGCATTAATAATATGGTATGAAAAACACATATTTTCAAAATTAACTCAAGATTTATCAAACAAATTAGAAAGTAGTTTTTTCAAAAAAGAGAGGATAGATTTAATCGAAAAACCAAACTTAAATAGTATTTTTTCCAGCATCAATAATTTACAAAACAAACTCAAAGACCAACTCAAGGATATATTCAATGAAAAATTTACAAACGATACATACATTGCGATATCAGCTGCAAAAATAAGTTTTGATACACAAAATACAAGTAACGATGTAAAAAAAATATTCCAAGAATTATCAATCATAGAGCAAGGCCTAAGTGATTCAAACAATGCAGTAAAAAATATAGCAGAAAATACAATTTCTATTGTAGACTTTATGAGGAAAATCGACCAAACGCTAGAAAAATCATCTCAAAATGCAAAAAGCGTCATAGATACAACAGAAAGCATCGACAAAAAAATTGAAAATAATCGAGTACATATAATGAAGCTTGGACAATCTTCTTCTAAGATAGGCGAAATTATAGATGTGATAAATGAGATTGCCGATCAAACATCACTATTATCCCTAAACGCAGCAATTGAAGCAGCCCGCGCTGGCGAACATGGAAGAGGATTTGCCGTAGTTGCCGATGAAATCAGAAAATTAGCTGAAAATACGCTAAATGCCACAAATGAAATCTCAAGTCTCATTAAAACCGTTCAAAGCGATGTGGAAACTGTTATTAGCGCAAACAAACAAGTTGGAGAATTGGTTGTTAAAAACAAGGAAATTGTAGAACAAAGCATTAATGCATTTTTGGATGTAACAAACCATATTGGCCAAGCAAACAGTATGATAAACAATATTGCAAGCGCCGTGGAAAAACAGTCAAAATTGATAAACGATATTAATGAAAGAACACAAACTATATCCAATCATTTAAAAAACGCATCAAGTAGCATTGAACAAATTAGTGCCAATACTTCAGATTTCGCCAAAAAAGCAGAAAATGGATTTAAAGTTTTAAAGAAGGTTAATTGTGGACATTATCTAGATAAAGTGTACGAAATTGCTTTAATGGGCAAAGAAAAAATTGAATTAGTATTTAACGATGCTGTCAAAAAAGGACTTATAACATCTAGTGACCTTTGGGATAGAAATTATATACCCATACCAAACACCAAACCACAAAAATACGAAACGCGTTTTACACAATTTATTAAAGATTACATCCAACCAATTGAAGATGAGTTACTGTCAAAAGACGCCAATTTCTCCACAGTCGTACTTGTAGATAATAATGGATACCTTGCAGCTCACAACTCTAAGTATGACAAACACCTAACAGGCGATTATGCAACAGATCTCAAAGGTAACAGATCAAAAAGATTATTAAATGACCCAATTAGTCTTGCATCAGCTAGAAGTCAAGAACCTGTTTATGTACAAATTTATCCTAGAGATACGGGCGAAATTATGTATAGATTATCAGTGCCCATTATGTTTGAGGGCAAACATTGGGGTGCACTAAGAATAGGTTTTAATTTATAGGTAAATTATGAGGGTTTTAATTAGCATTAATTCATTTAAAGGCGCTATATCAACAATAGAAGCAATACACATAATAGAAAACGAGCTATCAAATTTTGGGTTTGAAGTAGAAAAATGCCCAATAGCAGATGGCGGAGATGGAACTATCGATGTAGCTGCATCAATGGGTGGGATAATCAAATACTACGATACGTATGATCCGCTTCTTAGACCCATAAAAGCACCAATTGCGTGGTTTGGCAATGTGGCTGTAATTGAGATGGCTAAAGCAAGCGGACTTGCATTAATTAAGCCAGAAGAAAGAAATCCATTAAAAACTACATCGTTTGGAACAGGCGTGTTAATTAAAAAAGCCATTGAAGAACAAGCCCAAGAGATTATTTTAGGCATCGGCGGGTCCGCAACTGTAGATGGCGGCGTTGGGATGCTTGCAGCGCTTGATTTTAAGTTTCTTGATGCACAAGGCAACCCTTCTTGGCTTGGCGGTGAATCTTTACTAAATATTCGCTCAATCATCAAAAGTCCTATAAAATTACCAAAAATAACAATTGCGAGCGATGTAGTAAACCCTTTGCTTGGACCAAATGGAGCTGCAAATGTATTTGGGCCCCAAAAAGGTGCAGATTCGCACATGGTAGAGGTTTTAGAAAATGCCTTAGAGCATTTTAACAATATAACAAAACAATACTTTAATATAGATATCAGCAATACAGAAGGTGCAGGTGCAGCTGGTGGCGTAGGTGGCTTTGCAATATGCTATTTACAAGCGACGCTCAAACCAGGTGCAGAAATTTTTATGGATCTTGGCGATTTCAATGAAAAAGCTAAAAAAAGCGATGTTCTAATTACAGGTGAAGGTGCGCTAGATAGGCAAACATCGTTTGGCAAAGCACCATATCGTGCAGCTTTAAGATTTAAAAAGATCAATAATAATGGGCTTATAATTGCTTTAGCAGGCAGCGTATTAGATAGAAATACTTACGAAGATGCTATAGATGTTGCACTCAGTATAACAAACAAGCCGCTGCCCATAAAAGAATCAATCGAAAATACAGCTACGCTCCTAAAATCTACAGTATATGAACTTGCAAAACTTCTAAAATGGAAAAACAATAAATAGTAAAACTTAAATTATAAATTTAGACAACATAGCTACTAAAAATATCGTAAATTTCTAAGTCTTCTTCAACATCAAAAACTCTATGTTTTGTATGTGGTGGTACTTTTACAAAAACTCCTTTTTTGATTTCAAACTCTCCTACATTTTCTACCCACATTTTACCTTTTCCAGATAGCGGACAAATAATATCATATACATCATGTGAATGTTCAGGAATCGATTGGCCTTTTGGTATCTTTACAATCGCACTTGTAATATCTACCTTATCGTCTTTATGTGTTAGAATATAAGCGATCTTAACGTTTTTGTTTACTGGGTGTTCAATAAACTCCAAATCATTAAGAGTCAATAGCTCTCTGCTCATAAAACCTCCTTGTGATTTTCATTATCTATAAATAACTCTTTATCCAAATATTTCAAGTTTATTAATTTTTATCCAACACTTGAAAAAAGATTATTAAGCAATAGATTAGGAAAAGGTAGATTAGGAAAAGGGTATTAAAGTAACCCATAGGTATATATTATGATGTTTAACTATTTTACAATAAACATTAGTAGGAGAAATAAATGAAGTATAAAAAATTTGGCAAAACCGCATTGAAAGTTTCCATAGTTGGATTAGGTACAATGACATTTGGCTCTAATTTTAGAAACATCGGTACAGTGAATGAAAGTTTGGCTTTAGAATTGGTAAAAAAAGCCGTTGATAGTGGTGTAAATTTTTTTGATACGGCTGATGTTTACTCATTTGGAGAATCAGAAATTATTTTAGGAAATGTTATAAAAAAATTAGGCTTAAAAAGACATGAGTTGATTATAGCCACAAAGGTTAGAAGTGCTTCAAGCGTTCAAGCATTTGAAAATACAGGTGACATTAATAATATTGGCTTATCAAGAAAACACATATTTGAAGCATGTGATGCTAGCTTAAAAAGGCTACAAATAGACTATATTGACCTCTATCAGATTCACGGTTGGGATATATTAGCCCAGCCCGAAGAAGCACTTGATGCACTAAATGCGCTTGTAAAAGCGGGTAAAGTGCTATACATTGGGTGCTCAAATTGGTCTGCAAGACATTTAATGAAAGCAATCTATCAATCAAAATTAAAAAATTGGGCTGAATTTGTATCACTTCAAGCATATTATTCTCTAGTAGGTAGAGATGTAGAGCATGAATTACTGCCACTATGCAAAGAAGAAAACCTTGCATTTTTGCCTTGGTCTCCTTTATCTGGAGGATTTTTAACAGGAAAATACACAAGAGAAAAACCAAAACCACAAAATGCCCGCAGAAGCGGTTTTGAGTTTCCACCCATCGATGAAAAAGCCTACGATGCAATAGAAGTATTAGATAAGATAGCAAAAAACAAAGGCGCTTCAATAGCACAAGTGTCTCTTGCATGGCTTTTAAGTAAACAAGAAGTAACATCAGTAATAATTGGAGCAAACAAAATGTCGCAACTAGAAGATAACCTAAATAGCATAAATGTAGTCTTAAGCGATGAAGAGATTAAAATGTTGGATGATGTTACACAACCAAAAAAACTCTATCCGCAATGGATGTATGATATGCAAAATCAAAATAGAGACAAATTTGATTATTGAGGTGAAAGTATGGAATCAAAACTACAAAAAGCTCTTCAATTAAAATATCCACCAATAGCCATTATATGGAGT
Source organism: Desulfurella sp. (assembly GCA_031960885.1). Classification (GTDB taxonomy): domain Bacteria; phylum Campylobacterota_A; class Desulfurellia; order Desulfurellales; family Desulfurellaceae; genus Desulfurella. The sequence continues at coordinate 4,707 of JAVRLY010000004.1, forward strand.
GACACAAAACCCCCAAAAGCTATGCAATTCAAAGAAAGTAAATGGGGATGCATAATGTTCTTGTACAACAATGCTCTTCGTGGCAATATATCTGTTGTTGATGAAAATACGTATGGTTGCTTTCGGTGGTGGTGTAGGTTTAGGTTTTGGCAACCAGTACACCAATTTTCCTGGCAAAATAGATGGATTTTGTCATTTCTTATCATACGGCAACAAACACAATAAGAACGCCAAAGATGTAGTTGAAGCAATATCTAAATATGACCATTCAAGTTTTTCAAATGATTTTATAGAAGGCGAAAGGTATGTAAAAACACCAGAACTTGTTGAACAATTTGTTTCAAATTTGCCTATGTTTAAAATTCCAAAAAAATATGTAATATTAAAACAATTAAATCAAATAGAAAACGATGAAGAACCCATATTAGTATCGTTTTTGGTTGACGCGAATCAATTATCCGCTATGGTTATATTGTCTAATTACGATAGAAGTGATTTTAATGGAAGTATTATACCCTATGCTGCTGGCTGCCAAACATTAGGTATCTTCACATACAAAGAAAATTTTTCAGATAAACCACGCTGTATTGTAGGATTTACAGATATATCCGCACGCAAATATGCAAAAAGCAGTATCGACACAAATTATTTAATGTTCAATATGCCATATAAGCGTTTTTTAGAACTAGAATCCTTTATAGAAGGTAGCTTTTTAGAAAGACCCACATGGAAAGAGTTAATAGGAAAAAATAGTTAATTATAATTTACCTAAATAATCGAGTATATGCCCAAAATCACTATTGCAAGAGCAAGTATAGCGACTATGCTAATATAGCTTTTAGAGTATGAGTAACTTTTTAGTATTTTCTTGCTGCTTGCAAGCACTATTAAAAACCCTAAAACAATTGGCAACACAAAGCCATTGAAAGCTTCCACATCAACCATAATTCTCACAAGCGGTATATGCGGTATCATTACTAAACCCGCGCTTACAACTACAAGAGCTATGTATATTATATAAAATAGTTTTTCTTGTTTAAATTTAGCATTTAGCGTATGGCCAAAATTCCATGTCTCGCCAGATGCCCACGCAAATGACATTGATACAACAAATGCTGCTAAAATACTTGAAGCGTAGAGTCCTAAAGCAAACAATAAAGCGCTGTATTTGCCTGCAATAGGAACTAAAGCCAAAGCAAAGTTATAGGCATTATTTGGCGCTATATGCTCTTTGTAAAGCACAGCTGCGCCAAGAATAATAACAACAATCATTAAAATTTGCGTAGCAAAACTGCCAATCAATGTATCCCACTTTGCAAATCTTATATCGCATGATTGCAAACGTTTATCTACCGTAGCGCTCTGCTGGTAATAAATCATCCAAGGCATAATCACTGCGCCTACATTGGCAGCAATTAAAAAAAGGTAATTTTTGTTATTAAGCGGTTGTGATGCAATAAAACTCTTTGCTATTGCACTTACACTTGGGTGTGACATAATAGCTGCAGGTATAAAAACAAATGAAATTAAAGCAAAAACAATCGCTATTGTTTCTGCGCGCTTGTATTTTCCGCTTAAAGCTACAAAGATAAGCAAAAAAGTGCTTATAACAATAAAGTAATCCTTTGGTATGCCTATAATTTCTGAGCTTGCTGCAATGCCAGAAAACTCTGTTAAAAGAGCGCTAAAAACTACAAAAAGCAAAAGCACTGTGGTAAAAACTGCCCATTTTTCACCAAAATACTCGCGAATTAGCTGGCCATGACCCTTGCTTGTAACACACCCAAGCCTTGATGCTATTTCTTGCACTATATACAACAATGGTATAAGCAGCACTTGAAGAGGTATAAGACTATAGCCGTATGTAGCGCCGGATACAAAAGCAGTTGTTATTGAACCTGCATCCATATCAGCAGTCATTACTATAAAACCAGGGCCAAATACTGCTAAAAACGATAAAAGCCACGCATAGAAGTTATTCTTTGGCTTCATTTTAAACCTCATAAAAACCTCACTAAAAATTAGCTAACTATAAATATATTAGGTTTCTATAAGAAGTCAAGTCAAAAAAACACTGTAATAATAGTTCCTAATTATTGTGAACATTTCCTATAGTATTAACTTTCTTTAGCCGATATAGATTTACCAATCTCCCTTAGTATATCAAGTGGTATAGGCAATATTGTTGTAGTATTGTTTGTAGAAGAAATCTCATTTAGTGTTTGTAGGTATCTAAGTTGCAATGCTATAGGATTTTCAGATATTATACGTGCTGCTTGATTTAGTTTTTCTGCTGCTTGATACTCTCCATCAGCATTGATGATTTTTGCACGTCTGTCTCGCTCTGCTTCTGCTTGCCTTGCCATAGCTCTTTGCATATCTTGTGGCAAATCAATTTGTTTCAATTCGACTAATGTGACTTTTACACCCCAAGCATCCGTATGCTTGTCGAGTATATCCTGTATTTCTGAGTTAACTTTTTCTCGCTCTGAAAGCAACTTATCAAGTTCAGCCTGACCGCAAACACTTCTTAGCGTAGTTTGTGCAAGTTGCTCTACAGCATAAGCGTAATTTTTAATCTGAATAACTGCATTTAAAGCTTCTACAACTTTAAAATATACAACAGCGTTAATCTTAATCGTTATATTGTCTTTTGTAATAACATCTTGCGGCGCAACCTCAAGCGTATTTATTCTCAAAGACACCTTTGCCATCCTATCAATAATTGGCCACAAAATAATTAAACCAGGACCTTTTACGCCTATTGCTCTGCCTAATCTGAAAATTACAGCTCTATCGTATTCTTGAACAATACGAATAGAATTTAAAATTACAAGCAAAGCAAAAATCACAATAACAATCAACACGATGCTTTCCATAGCTTTATTCCTCCTTTGTAACAAATAATTTTAAAGATTCTTGTTTGATTACTTTAACCTTCTGACCACTTTTAATCTCTTGGTCACTGTAGGCAGCCCAAATCTCGCCTTCTATCTCAATCTGACCCGGTGATTGTTTTGTAATATCTTTAATGCATTCACCACTTTTGCCTACTAAATTTTCTTTTGTCTTTATTGATGTTCGTTGAGCTTTTAGTCCTAAAACTATCATAACAGTTACAAACACTAATGTAGCAAAAAACAATGGCATTATCACATATAAGAAAACTTCAGGAAGTTCATGCATGCTAAGGTATAGAAAATAGGTACCGATAATAAACGATGTTAACCCAACAAATGTAAATATTCCGCCACTTGCAAAAAAAATTTCTAAAACTAAAAATACAAATGATAAAAAGATTAAAAGACTTGCAACATCTGCACTCATACTAAACACTCGCACAAGGCGTTTGGTCACCTTGTAATTTTTTTATTGTATGTGGAATAGCTTCATATATAAAGCTAATATTTTCGATAGCCGCTTTTGGACTTCCAGGTAAATTTATGATTAGGGTATTTTTTCGCGTACCTACACAGGCGCGTGAGACAATAGCTGTCTTTGTTTTCTCGAAACTTTTTAAGCGCATCGCTTCTTCAAACCCCCATAGTCTTTTTTCAATCAACAAAGCTGTTACATCTGGAGCAATGTCGCGTGGCGCAATGCCCGTTGAACCATTTGTAATTACTAAATCAATGTTTTTATCGCATAGCTCTATTAGTTCTTCTCTCAACATATCCTTATCGTCTGGTATAATTTTATAGTATACTAACTCCATGTCAGCTAAATTATTTTGCACAAAATCTATCAATGCAGGTCCAGTTAAGTCTTCCCTTTCTTTTGTATAGCCTTTATCAGAAAGTGTAATAACTGCAAATTTCATACACTAGCCTCCATACAAATCGTACGATTTAATCAAACTGGGAAATTCTATTTGAACCTTTTTTGCATAAGATGGTTCAATCTCCGCAGTTTTAAGCGTAGTTTTTTCATACGCACATTCAAGCTTATTACCCAACGGGTCAAAAATACTTGAATAGCCACCGCACATCCACTGGCCAGATTTGCCAATTGCATTACAACCTACAAAAAATACCTGGTTTTCAATCGCGCGGGCAACAGACAAAATCTGCCACGCAAAAATGCGATTCTTAGGCCAAATAGCGCTTAGCAGCAAAATATCGGCGCCTTTCAATGATGCTCTTCTAAAAAACTCTGGAAAGCGCAACTCAAAACATATTGCAACGCCAAATTTAACATCAAATAAATCAAACGTGTTTTCTTGGCTAATACTGCCTGGATAAAAAAATTTATGTTCGTTTGTTACTTCAAAAAGTTTGATTTTGGAGTATTTAAATACAACTTTTTTTTCATACAAACAGTAGAATGTATTGAGGATTTTATTATTTATATTTTCTAGGTATGTTCCACAAATTGCTAAAGACACTGATTTTTCAAGCAATTTGTCAATGTAGCTTGGCATTATTTTTGATAGATTATCTATATTTTGATAATCAAAACCTGTAAGAAACAATTCGGGAAACAAGATAAGATTGCTTTTGTTTAAGCGAGCCTCATCTATCATCGCTAGGGCATTATTAAAATTTTCTTCAATGTTGCCTTGGTTTACTTGCATTTGCGCTATGCTTATTTTCATACAACCCTCGCAAATGTAAATTTCTTTTGCCACTTGTGTTCAACCATTTTAAGCAATCCTTCATTAAGCGGATAATTTAGCTTGAGCAACTCATCGATATCGCTTTTAACCTTTTCCAAAAGTTCTTTGTCTTTTAGTATATCAGCAAATTCCAAATCTGGCAAGCCATGTTGCCTTGTGCTGTAAATTTCACCACTACCACGCAATACTAAGTCTTGATAAGCTATTTCAAAACCATCATTTGTAGAAAGCAACACATTATAGCGTTTTTTAGCAAGTAAAGATACCTTGTCTTTTGTAATAAGGTAACAATAAGAATCCAAATCGCTTCTTCCTACCCTTCCTCTTAGCTGGTGTAATTGCGCAAGTCCATACAAGTCTGCATCTTCAATGATAATTACTGTGGCGTTTGGATTATCAATACCAACTTCAATAACCGTTGTACTCATTAGACAATCAATCTGGCCTTTAAAAAAATCGTCAAAAATTTTATCTTTTTGAGTAGCGCTTAATTTTGAGTGCAAAAACGCACATTTAAATTCGCTAAAATATTTTTGTTTAATTTCTTCAAAACGGCCCATTAGTGAATCCACTTTTGATAATCTTGATTGGCTTTCTTCTATTAGCGTAAAAATCACATAAACTTGGTGTTTGTTGATAATCTCGTCTCTTGCGTGCAAAAAAGCTTTATGTTCATCGCTTTTGTTTAAATGAATAGTTTTAATAGGCTTTCTATTTTTTGGCATTGAGTGTATCTCAAAAATTTTTGTTTTACCATAAATTGCAAAAGCTAAACTTCTGGGTATTGGTGTAGCGCTCATAATAAGCGTGTATGCACTTTTGCCTTTGTCAGACATAATCCTTCTTTGGTCAACGCCAAAACGATGCTGTTCATCAATTACCAAGAAACCTAAATTGTTAAATAAGAGTTTTTCATTCAATAAAGCATGTGTACCAATTATACAATGCACCTTAAAATCCTTAACTTTATCAAAAATTTCTTGTTTTTTCTTTGTTGTGTTTATTAATAACTCTACGCTAAAACCAAAATTTTCAAAAAATGCTTTAGCTCTAGAGTATGTTTGCAAAGCTAAATTCGTTGTAGGCAACATAAAACAAACTTGATAATTATTTTCCAAGACAGCCAATGCACAAATAAACGCAACAATTGTCTTGCCAGAGCCTACATCACCTTGAAGCAATAAAGATGAATTTTGCGCTGTTTTTAAATCACTTAAAATTGTTTCTATGGCTTTTTTCTGGTCAACGGTTAATTCAAATGGTAAGTTCTTTTGTACCGTTTCTAAAAAATGTTTATCCACATTAATCTTTATTGATTCGCACTTGTTTTGCTCCACTAAAGCCAACCCCAATTGCATAAAAAACAATTCATCATATTTTAGACGCTTCAACATTAAGCTCTCACCTAAACTACTGCCTTTGTGTAAAGCATCAAATACTTCGTTTAAAAAAGGTAGCTTGTTTCGAGTAATGACAGTAATAGGTAGATAATCGTATGGTGGCTTTGGTGCCACCGATAAAGCCTGCTCTACTAGTTTTTTTATATATGTATTTTTTAAGTTTCCAAAAGCAGGGTAAATTACATCAATATGTGGTTTAAATGAGCTTAATGGTTTAATTTTTGGGTGATGCATTTCTTTAAACAAGCCAAACTCCGATATCTTGCCTTCGCATACAACGCTTGTTCCTACTTTGATGTTTTTTAGGATATACTTCAAAACATTATTTATATTAAACCACTTGCACTCCAGCCTTGTGCCATCATCAATTGTAATAGAATAATAATTACCCATTTTTTTTGAGATGACTACGCCTTTGACACACGCATATTCTGTTGCATTGGCAATGGTTGAAATTTGAGTATAGTGTTCCTGTCTTAGTGGTTTTGTTAAAAGCAAATCATAAATGCAATAAACATTTTTTTTATTAAATATTTTCTCTACATGAGGCTTCAATAAAAGTTTCGACAATAGCCAATCTGCACATTTATCAAATTTAATAAGCGAATTTTCTTTTTTAAGATAAATACTAGCTTGTTTATAATCTTTTTTATGAACACATGTCAAAATCTTTGATTCAAGCATATTTAACAGTTGCTTAATTTTTTTCATAGTTCAATTTATAACAACCAAATAAAAAACTCGATTTATTTTATCATATTTTGAGGAAAATAACAAATGTAGTCTATGTTAATAAAAACTATTTAAAAAAAAAGAATTTTTAAATTAATTTGACTTTTGAAACCAAATTTTTTAGTATAGGCGCAAGAAAAATTTTTTAAGGAGGTATGATTTAATGAGTCATGGAAAAGTTGTAAACGTTTCTGACGCATTAAGCGTTATCAAAGATGGTAATGTTGTAGCCATCTCGGGATTTAATTTATCTACTGCACCAGAGTACTTAATCTTGGAACTATTTGAGCAGTACAAAAAAACTGGTCACCCCAACAATCTTTTTATTATCTCAGATACGCTTCCTGCTGTGCCAGATAGGGGACTGGATAAGGTTTTTGCAGAACTTTACCAGGACAAAAACCAAACATTCATTAGAGGCGTTTTAATGCCTTTTATTGGTTGGTCACCTGCTTTAATGAAAATGACGCTTGAAAACAGGATTGAAGTGTATTCTTTTGCTATTGGTACAACTTCTTACTGGTTTAGAGAAGCTGCAAGCAATAGACCGGGTTTAATTACAAAAGTTGGTCTTGGAACATTCCTAGATCCAAGAATTGATGGTGGCGCTTCTAATGAAATTGCTAAAGAGAAAAAAACATGCAAAGTAGACGTACTAAACATTAATGGTGAAGAGTGGCTATTGTATAAAGCCCCTACACCGGATGTAACATTAATTAGAGGCACAACTGCTGATGAAGATGGCAATATTTCCATGGAAGAAGAAGGCATCTATGGCACAGTGTTAAATATGGCTCAAGCTGCCAAAGCTCTTCCAAATCAAGGTAAAGTAATTTGCCAAGTAAAATATATTGCACGAAAAGATACTATACCAACAAGGGATGTTATAGTTCCAGCCCCACTTGTAGATTATGTGGTTGTTTCACCTGATGCAGAAAAATATCATAAACTATCAGGCAGTTATGTTTATGACCCAAGGATAGCTGGCCATGTAAAAGTTAAAAAAACTAAAGAATTAGAAGCATTGCTTCCAACCCCAGATGAAATAAGAGACAGAATTGCGGCAGGAAGAGTACTTATTGAAATCATGAAAACTGCTGCAAAATTAAAAAAACCTTTGTTTGGCAACTTAGGCATAGGCATCCCTGTGTACGTGTCTTGGCTTGCAGGTGAATTAGGATTAAGCAATCTGCTTGCTTTAACTGTAGAACCAGGACCAATTGGCGGTATAGCTTTAGTTGGACCAGACTTTGGTGTTGCTATATCACCGCAAGCGCTAATTCCAATGCCAGATATGTTTACAAACTACGAAGGTGGCATTATAGATTTTGCATCTTTAGGCTTTATGGAGATAGACCCAAAGGGCAACCTCAATCCATCGTATAGTTCAACGAGGGTGTCAGGTCCTGGTGGTTTTCCTGTAATTAGCGCTGGCTCACCAAGAACATTCTTTGCAGGCGGTTTTACTGCCGGCAAATTTGATATAGATGCAAACAAAGGAAAATTGACAATAAAGTCAGATGGAAATATATTAAAATTCAATGAAAATATTGTAAAAATTGTGTTTAGTGGTCCACAAGCTGTAAAAGCCAAAAAAGAAATATTGTACGTAACCGAAAGAGCTGTGTTTGGATTAAATGAAAATGGCCTTGTATTAAAAGAAATCGCACCAGGTGTAGATTTGGAAAAAGACATACTTGCAAAAATGAATTTCAAACCCCAAATTCCTTCTAATATTGAAACAATGCCTGAGTGCTTATTCCATCAAAGTTTAGATCCACTAAAAGAATATGTTGACGACATATTGGAAGAAGCTGGTTTAATCTAATTTTAAAATCAAGAGGGATTAACCCCTCTTGATTTTTTTATTTATATTGATATACTTAAGGCAAAAAAATTAGGGGGTTAAAATGACAGTTTCTGAAACCTTATTAAAGAGAAAATCGACACGTGCATTTTTAGATAAGCCAGTGGAAAAAGATGTACTTTACAAGTTATTTGATATAGCAAGATTTGCACCATCAGGCCATAATGTTCAACCATGGGAAATTATAGTTTTAACGGGCCAAAGCAAAAATAAATTAAGCGATGCTTTAGTTGAAGCTGTAAAAAGTGGCGTTGAAAGACAATACGATTACATATATGAAGTAAAAGATATGCCTCAATATATTAAAGATAGACGTAAAGCATGTAACAACCGCGTTTTTGAATTCAAACATTTAGATCCAAAAGATAAAATTGCTCTCCAAGAACATATTTTAGAAAACTTTAAATTTTTTAATGCACCAGTAGAGTTGCTTTTATTAAGAGAAAAAAACTTAGGCGAAAATACATTCATAGATATTGGCATTATGGCTCAAACTATTATGCTGCTCGCTTTGGAATTTGGCCTTGCAACATGTCCAAAAACATCTATTGCAGCTTACGCGCCAATTATTAAAAAAACGCTAAATATACCAGATTCTAAAATGATTATTATGGGTATTTCTCTTGGATATCCAGACAATGATGCCTATATAAATAAACTCACAATGGATAGAATACCAGTAGAAGAGTTTGTAACTTTTTTAGATTAACTTAGTCTTTTTTGAAAATTAACTTTAAAGGGCACCCTGTAAATTTAAATGCATAGTAAAGGGTATTTTTTATATATTGCTCAAAGTTTTTAGGTATTTTTTCTACATTTGTAAACACTACAAAGGTAGGTGGTTTTGTATCAACTTGATTTATGTATTTGACTTTTAAAGGTTTTGAATTTACATTGACACCGTGATGTGTTTTTGATAAAAGCAAAAATACTTCGTTAAGTTCATGTGATGAGATTTTTTTATTGTAATATTCTTCTACAATTTGAACATATTTTAAAATATTGTTAATATTCTTTGAATCTTTAGCGCTAACCCTCAAAAATGGTGCAAATTGAAGAAACGAAAACCTGTTTTTTAACTCTTTAAAAATTTTATCATGGTCTTTTTCTATAAGGTCCCATTTGTTAAAAATAACAATAATGCCTTTATGTTTTTGCTCCAGTAAAGATGCAATTTTTAAATCTTGTGTTTTTACGCCTTCTTTGGCATCAATTATAAGAAGTGCTATATCGCATCGCTCAATAGAAAACAAAGCAAGATAGGATGCTAACTTATCCAAACTCTCTTTTTTTAACTTTAACCTTAATCCTGCCGTATCGATGATTTTGTAAGTTTTATTATTGTATTTAATCAATGTATCAACACTATCTAGTGTTGTGCCAGCATATTCTGAAACAATTGACTGCTCATTTTTGATTATTGCATTAAAAAGACTTGATTTTCCAACATTTGTTCTACCTACTATTGCTAATTTTGTATCTACATCATCAATTTTAATGCTTTTTTTTATATGGGCATATAACATTTCTTTAAGCTTGTCTATATTTGTTTTATGCTTTGTTGAAATAAATACAGCATCCTGAAAACGCAAATAATCGTAAAGAAAATTTTCATTTTTCTCATCAATTTTGTTTACAACAACTATATAAGTTTTCTTAAGCCTTACAATTGTTTTAAACAAAGATATGTCAAAATCACTTAGGGGTTCTTTTGCATCAAATACAAGTATAATAATATCGCTTGACTCAATTGCAGCTTGCGTTTGTATATTGATTTTTTTTGACAAAACATAATGTTCATCATTTAAACCACCTGTATCTACAAGTAACGCACGTTTGTCTTTTATAACCAAATAATCTGCTATCCTATCGCGTGTAGTTCCGGCAATATCACTTATAATGCTTTTATTTTTGCCAATAAGTATGTTAAAAAGGCTGGATTTTCCAACATTTGCCCTGCCTACTATTGAAACTATCATACAAACCAGTTTTCAAATTCAAAGTTTTTAGATGGTATTTCCATAAGTATATCTTTGTGAATAGGAAACCTCTCAATTAGTATATTTGATTGTTCAAGAAGGACATGCATATATACCTTTTCTTTTTCATGAACGCCAAGCACATCCTTTGAAATTTTAAGTTCAAGAATTTTATTTAGCGCATAGCTGGTAAAATTATCGTGAAATACAACTTTAGCGTTTCTATCAAATTTTTGTATATAAGATGCGTCTTTAGATAACACAATGCGTGTTTTAATATTATCAAATATCTCTATGCTAATAGTATATTTACCTAATATGTTGAATTCCTTGTTAAAATCAACACGCAAAAAAATATAATCTTCATTAAAGCCATAAAATAGCTTTTTAATTATTCTATCTGATACGCTCATGGCGGACTCAAGGTCAATAACTTCTGCTGCACCACTCCATTCAAAATAAGAACTTACAAAGCCATCAATTTTGGGGTTTATAAAACCTATGGGCAATTGGGCTTCAAGCATGGAAAGACCCTTTTTAATTGGCATATATAATTCTTCTGGCACAGAGCGTTTTGCAAGTAGATAAGATTTAATTAGTATGCTTCTAAACAGATTATCAAATAGATAATCGTCTGTTGAAGAATGATCTGAGCCATACCACCAGTTCCAATCGCTACCTTGCGCTTTGTATAATTCTTGGATGCTTGCCTTATTTGATGATAGTTCTCTTCGTGCCTTATTTAACAAATCCCACGCTTTATTGTCCTCATCGTCTCCTATCCAGATGTTAAAATTAGCACCAATCCATGAACCAGGCCAAATCTTGTTAAGTTTTAATTCTTTTGCATTAAATAGCTCTAAATACTCATTTGGCGTAATAAGCTCTACGTTTGAGTCTTTTTGCAATGTATCGTATAAGTGATTTAAAAAATCATAGCCATTATTGTCATAGTATTCCCACGCATTCTCGCCATCTAAAATCACACTTACAATAGATTTTGGTTCATTTTGCGACTCTATAGCTTTAACAGAATTGACAAAATCTGCCACAGCATCTTTATAATTCATACGTGAATACACAAAACCTATCTTATCAGACAAGGTGTGGTCTCTGAAAAACATATGCAATGTGCAATTATCGCGTTCATACAAATAGGGCATGTAAATGTTATTAAAACCAGAATTTTTTAAAATTTGCTCATCTGTTGCCGCAAACTTAAAACCACATTCAGCTATCAAACACAGCGCCTCATCGCTTACTGAGCCCTCAGATGGCCACATCCCATCAATTGTTGTTTCAAAAATTCTTTCCATGTATTGCTTTGCCGTTTTTATGTGCCATTTTGCATCATCTTTATAACTAAAGCGTTCTGGGAGTTTAATGCTTGGGTTTGAAACTTTCGCTATATCACTATCAATTAACAAAGGCAATATGGGATGATAAAACGGTGTGGTCGTTATACAAATCTCGTTATTTTTAAAAGCTTTTTTATATTCTGGCACAATTGAATTAAGAATCTGCAATTGCTTTTGCAATAGATAGCGTTTTTCATCTTCACCCGCTGTGCTTAAATTTTCTTCTATCTTTTTAACTGTATCATCTCTTTGGGTATCGCCAAACCAAGCAAGCAGATAAGCTATCTGACATGTTAAAATCTCATCATCGCTAAATACATTCAAAACATTTGAATTGGCATTTTGCTTTTTATGATAAAGCTGTCTATATTTTGGCATACGCTGGATTATGCGGCTGCCAACCTTAAAAGAGTCTTCTAAAAAAAATAGTTTTTGTTTATCATTAAGCTCTGAGACATTTCGCAAGAGTAAACTAGCTGTGTTTTCGCATTCTAAGTCTTTATAAGACAAAATTTGATTGATAAGTACAGGTGTTAGATTAAAGGTAACCTTCGCGTTGTTGTTTTGAGCAATCCTTAGCATATCAATATAATCTTTTGATGCATGCAACCTTACCCAGCTTGCTAAGTATTTTTTTTGAATATCATCTTTGTAGTAAGGTTGATGCATATGCCAAACAAAAGACACAAATACCATAATTTATAATTATAATCTTTCTGATTTTTATTACAAGAAAAATTTTGGGAGAGAAAACTCCCCCAAAATTTTAAAATACAACTATATCGTAGCCATCTTTTACATATGGCTCAAGTGCTACGTGATTTTCAAGGTTTCCAATAACGGGCAACCCTTGAGCTTCTGCTGCTTCCAAACTCTTTGTAGCTATTGCACAACCTTTGCATACTGCTACAATAGCGCCTTTAATGTCTTCATAAGCCGCATTTAACGGGTGATTCTTATCTGACATTTTTGACACAACGCTTGTTGCATAACCTTCTAATATAATTTTAACATCGTAATTTTTTTTTCTTAGATCTTTAACGTTCAAAAACAAGTGATAATAATCCATTGTATTTGATGGGTCTTTTAATACATAAAATAATGTCTTCATAAATATTCCTCCTTTTTAAGACTCAAAAACTATTTCTTTAAAGCTTTTGCCTGGAAAATCTTTAGCTAGTTTCATTGTGCCACCAGCAAGTATCGTTTTGATTTCCCTATCTGTTAAATGATATTCAAGTGGTATAGAAATACCTTTTGTTTCGTTGTATAGTATAACCTCTCCCTTATTCTCAATTAACGCTTTTCTGATATTTGGGATTTTTATTCTGTCACCTTGATCTATTTTGTCGTAGTCATCGGGGTTTTTGAATGTTAGTGGCAATATGCCAAAGTTAATGAGGTTAGCCCTATGGATTCGCTCAATTGCTTTTGCCACAACTGCTTTTACACCCAAATACATTGGACAAAGCGCCGCGTGTTCTCTTGAAGAGCCTTGGCCATATGAATCGCCACCCACAATAATATTGTGAATGCCCATTTTTTTGTTTTCTAAACATCTTTGAGCAAAAGTTGGGTCTCTTTTTACAAACACGTACTCAGCATATTTTGGCACATTTGAGCGGTATTTTAGCAAATCCCCAGCTGGCATAATGTCGTCTGTTGTAATTTTGTCGCCAAATTTACCTGCAACTTCGCCGACTAAATCAGCTGGCATTGAAGTGCCGCCTGGCGGATCAACAATATTTGGACCTTTATAAAGCTCTACCTTTGAGGCTTCTATTTCTTTTGCTGGTGGTATAACAAGAGAATCATCAATAGTAAACTCGCTTGGCACATCAACCTTTGGATATTGAATACCAAAAAGTTTTTCTAAATCTCTTGGGTCTGTTATTTTGCCTGTTAGAGCACATGCTGCTGCTGTCTCTGGGCTTACTAAATAAATTTTTGCGGTTGTTGTTCCACTTCTTCCAAAAAAATTTCTATTGTTAGTTCTAATAGATACTGCATTGTTTCTTGGAGCCTGACCCGCGCCTATGCAAAAACCGCATGCTGATTCTAATATTCTTGCGCCAGCTGCTATAGTGTGGCCTAGCTCTCCTTCATCGGCAAGCATTCTTAAAACCTGTTTGGAGCCTGGTGCATAGCCAAAACTCACATTTTCATTTGCCACTTTGCCTTTTAAAATTTCTGCCAATATTTTACCATCTTTATAAGAAGAGTTTGTGCAACTACCTACCATCACTTGATCTACTGGTGTTCCTTCAACATCTCTTACACGAACTACGTTATCTGGTGAGTGAGGCTGTGCTATCATGGGTTCAAGTTCATTTAAGTTAATTTCGATTACCTTATCAAATTGTGCATCATCATCTGCTTTTAACTCTACCCAATCCGATTCTCGCTTTTGGGCCTTCAAAAATGCACGTGTTGTTTCATCTGATGGAAAAACGCTGGTTGTAACACCAAGCTCTGCACCCATATTTGTAATTGTAGCTCGCTCTGGAACGCTCAAATGTTTAACACCATCTCCGAAATACTCTGCTATCCAACCAACATTGCCTTTTGTAGTTAGTATTTGAAGCACCTTTAGAATAATATCCTTTGCTGAAACCCACGGATTGAGCTTCCCTGTTAGCTTAATACCAACAATTCTAGGTCTTGGCATATAAAATGGCATACCTGCCATTGCACTAGCTACATCCAAGCCACCTGCGCCAATTGCTATCATACCAATGCCACCGCCTGTTGGCGTATGCGAATCTGAGCCAAGCAATGTTTTGCCCGGTTTACCAAAACGCTCAACATGAACCTGATGACAAATACCATTGCCTGCTTTTGATAGATACAAACCATATTTTTTTGCAAATGTTTGCAAATATGTATGGTCGTCTGCATCTTCAAAGCCCATTTGTATTGTTTTGTGGTCAATGTAACTTACGGATACTTCAGTCTTTACTCTGGGTGTACCCATTTGTTCAAACTGAAGATCTGCCATTGTGCCTGTCGCATCTTGTGTGAGCGTCTGGTCAATTTTTATACCAATTTCATCGCCACTATCCAAACTGCCGTCAACCAAATGCGCTTTGAGTATCTTTTGGGCTACTGTTAATCCCATACTCTACCTCCTAGAAAATTTACTTGCTTTTCTATCGCAAAATTTATATTATTTCCCTATAAATGTCAAATCTTTGGAGAGCTTATGGTTAAGGTTTTAGTTGTCGATGACTCATTAATCTCAAGAAAATATCTAACGAGAATATTAGAAGAATCTGGGCAAATAAAAGTCATTGATACAGCATCAGATGGTCAAGAAGCCATAGAAAAAGTAAAAACACTAAAACCTGATGTTGTTACAATGGACGTAGAAATGCCAAAATTAAATGGCTTAGAAGCGCTAAAGCGCATAATGATTGAGCACCCTGTTCCCGTCATTATGGTCTCAACGCTTACAACGGAAGGTGCAACAACCACGCTTGAAGCATTGAGACTTGGAGCGGTAGATTATATACCAAAAAACGATGTTTTAAATTTTGCTAAAATTACTAAAGATGCAAGACAATTACTAATAGAAAAAATTCTTGCAGCAAAACAATCAAAGCCTACTAGACCAAAATTCTTATACGCTAAAGAACCCACAGAGATTAAAACTATTAAACCCTCAACAATTACAAAAAAAGATATAAGACTGATTGCTATTGCAACATCTACTGGAGGCCCCGTTGCTCTTGAGCGTGTAATGAGCGCATTTCCAAGTGTAAATATACCTGTTTTAATTGTACAACACATGCCTGCTACGTTTACGCCAATTTTTGCAAAATCACTTGATAGAATATCTACCATACCCATAAAAGAAGCTCAAGATGGAGAAATTGCACAAAATGGCAAAGGCTATTTAGCGCCAGGCGGTTTACAAATGAGTGTACAAAATAAAGGAGGCATTTTTATTATAAAAATTTCAGAACAGCCAAAAACAATTTATGTTCCAAGTGCTAATATATTATTCGAATCGTGTGCTGAAACTACAAAAGACAAAACACTGGCTATTATTATGACAGGCATGGGAGATGATGGCTTTCAAGGCTTATTAAAGCTAAAAAAAGTTGGTGGCACTATCATTGCGCAAAGTAAAGAATCTTGCGTTGTATGGGGTATGCCAAGAAAACCTACGGAAAATAATCTATCAGACTATATTGGTGATTTGGACGAGATACCCAATATTGTTAAGAAAATTATAGGATAAAAATGGCAGAAATTTTATCTCAAGAAGAAATAGATGCGCTGCTTTCTACAATAGGCAAAGAAGAAGAAAAAGATGAGCTACCAGAAAGCCTAATCGAAGAAAAAATATCTATCTATGATTTTAAAAGGCCGGATAAAGTATCAAAGGAGCAAATTAGGGCGCTTAAAAATTTGCATGACAAGCTTGCTAGAAATTTTTCTTCTAAACTTTCTGGTGCACTTCGTACAATTATAGAAATAGATGTTGTAAGTGTGGATCAAATGACCTATGGTGAATTTGTGCTTTCTCTCTCTCAATCTGTAAGCTTTAATGTCATAAGTCTGCATCCACTTGAAGGCAGTGGCATCATTGCAATAGAACCAGATATAGGCTTTGTGTTAATAGATAAATTGCTTGGTGGACTTGGAGCAACATTTCCTAGCATAAGGCCATTTACAGATATAGAGCAAAGTATTATTTTGGATATAGTTAATTTAATGCTTAGTGATTTAAAAAACATTTGGTCTCCAATTGCTGAAATAAAATTTGAAGTAACTGCACAAGAAACAAGCCCTAATGTTGTTCAGATTGTATCACCCTCAGAAATTGTTGTGCTAATTGTGTTTGAAGTTAAAATTGGAGAGTTTAAGGGTATCATAAACTTCTGTTTGCCAGTTATTACGCTTGAGCCTATTTTAACAAAAATAGGCACGCATGACATGCTCTCAATTTCAAAAAAAGACCACGTAAGCAGAACCACAGATATATTGCAAATGATAGATAATGTTTTAATCCGTCTTGATGTATACTTAGGCGACTTTAAAATTAACATTGAAAGCTTCTTAAATCTCAAACCCAATGAGATATATATTCTTCAAAAAAGTATTGGAGAGCCCGCAGATGTATATTGCAATGGCGTTAAAAAATTTGAAGCAAAACTAGGCAAACTAAAAACAAAAAAAGCTATTAAAATAAATAAAATCACTGTATAGGGGGCAATGTTTGTTTGATTTAGCGAAAAATATTAACGAAAATATACAAATTTTTTTCACGCAAGAAGCTATACATTTAGAAGAAACACTTAAAAAAGCTTTAAATGTAGATTGTTTAATAAAATTCACAAAAGTCCAAACAGTAGATAGTGTTAAAAAGGGAGATTTTTTCGGAAAATTCGAGATTGATATAGAGGGTATTAAGCTCGGTTTATATTTATCAATGGATGCAAAGATTGCCTCAACTTTATCAGATTTAATGTTGATGGGACCGGGTCAAACAAAAGAAAATTTAGAACCAGACGATATAGATTCTTTAAAAGAACTTTTTTCACAAAGTTTTGGTGCTTTTGTTACAGCGATTAGAGAAAGTGGCTATAAAGCAAGTTTTGATGGATTTGCTCAAACTGAACCATCAGACAACACTTTTTTTGAGTCTGAATTAGAAATCATAATATCAAATATTGCAAGTGGTTCAATATTTCAGTATGCGAGCACAAAAGAATTTGAAATGCTTTTAGATAACCTAAAAGTTGAGTTAACGCCCGCAGAGGATAAAACCACAAGCACGCCTATATTCGAAATAGAAGAAGAAAAACACCACAATACCAATGAAGCTTCTAAGGATAACTTGAATTTACTAATGGATATAGATTTAAATGCGCGTGTTAGAATTGGTTCAAAACAAATGCTACTTAAAGATATTGTAAAATTATCAGAAGGCACTATAATAGACTTGGATAAAAGTGTAGATGAGCCAATGGAAATTTTAGTAAATGGCAAAACAGTCGCCAAAGGAATAGTTGTTGTAGTCGGTGGAAATTTTGGCATAAAAATTACACATATTGGCACAAAGGAAGACAGAATAAAAAGCCTTGGGGGATAGTGATGGAAAGTTGTAGGTTAGGTTTTGGGATTATATCAAAAGAAGACGAAGAGGTAGTTAAAAATATACTAAAAATGAAAACAATAGCTGTTGTTGGATTATCGCCAAAACCAGATAGGCCAAGTTACGATGTAGCTCAATATATGCAAAGCAAAGGCTACAAAATCATTCCAGTAAGACCCGGTGTTAGTGAAATTTTAGGCGAGAAGTGCTATGCAAAACTAGAAGATATACCATTTAGTGTAGATGTTGTGGATGTATTTAGAAATGCAAAAGATTGTCCCGCTGTTGTAGAATCCGCATTAAAAATTAAACCAAAAGCAATATGGTTGCAAGAAGATATAATAAGTCCAGAATCAAAAGAAATGCTAAAAGGCAGCAACATACTGTTTATAATGGATTATTGCTTAAAAAAAGCCTATCAGAAATATATTGAGGGAATCCTTAGTTGACACTTTGTTTTGATATTGGCGGAACACGCATAAAATACGCAAAAGTTGATAATTCTTATAATTTGAGTGAATTGAAAGTTATACAAACGCCACAAAACTTACATGATTTTAAACGTACGATATTAGAAATTTTATATAAAAATCAAGAAAAAAATATCGGTTTTTGTATAGCTGGTATTGTTGATTATAGCTCAAAAACTATAAAACACTCGCCTAATATGCTTTTTTTAAATAATTTTAATTTTAATGAATTCCAACTTTCAAGTGCTCATATTGAAATAGAAAACGATGCTAATGCAGCTTGCTTAAATTCTTATAGAAAATATAAAATACCAAATATGATACATTTAACACTTGGTACAGGCTTAGGCGGTGGCGCAATAGTGAATGGACAACTGTTAAAAAGCTCTATCAGCGTATTTGAAGTTGGTCACATCAGTGTTAATGTAAACGGCAGACGTTGCGGTTGTAACAATAGAGGCTGCATAGAACAATACACTGGCGCATCTAGTATAGTTAAGTTTGCAAATCGAAATGGCATCTTTGATTCGCTGGAAAATATATTTAGCAATTACGCCAAAAACAACAGCAATAAACGCATAGTTAATCGCTTTGCTCAGTATTTAGGCATTGTTGTGGCAGACCTAATTAATATATTTGGCAGTGATTTGGTGGTTTTTAGTGGTGGAATGGCTTCGGAATTTGATGTTTGGAGCCATATATTAATACAAACTGTACGAAGGCGTTCTTTTGTATATAGAATTAAGCCTTGTAAGTTTGCTGTTGATAAAAACCCGGAATTTTCAGGACTGTTTGGTATAGCTAGTAAATTTATTGAGGGGTTAGATGGATAAGTTTGTTATAGAAGGTTCGAAAAACTTACATGGAAATGTTGAAATCAGTGGTTCAAAAAACGCAGCTCTACCTATCATTGCTGCAACATGCTTATGCGATGGCCCATGTGTTATAAACAATGTGCCAAACTTAGCAGATATAAATACAATGTTAAAGCTTGTTGAAAATATGGGATGTAATTATAGTTTTGCCAACAACTCCATTCATATTGATTGTTCAAAACTCAAGTCTACAAAAGCTGAATATGATTTAGTGCGAAAAATGAGAGCGTCTATATTAGTCCTTGGACCACTCATAACAAAATATTTAAATGCAATTGTATCATTGCCAGGTGGGTGCGCAATCGGTGTAAGACCCGTTAATTTACACATAGATGCCCTAAAAGCAATGGGTGCAAGCGTCAATATTGAAAAAGGCTATATACACGCAACTGCAAAGAAACTAAAAGGTACAGAAATTTATTTAGATACACCAACTGTCACCGGCACAGAAAATATCATTATGGCAGCTACACTAGCCGAAGATAAAACCACCATATATAATGCTGCAAAAGAACCAGAAGTTGTTGATTTAGCAAACTTTTTGAATAAATGTGGTGCTAAAATTTCTGGCGCTGGCAGCTCTACAATAGAAATTATTGGCGTGGCAAAATTAACTGGGTGCGAGTACGAAGTAATGCCCGACAGAATAGAAGCGGGCACTTTTATGTGTATAGCACATGCCACACATTCAACCTTAACCATTAAAAATGCACCCATTTACTGTATGCATGCAATTATTGACAAAATTAAGGAAGCGGGCGCAGATGTACAAATCAAAGACAACGATTGCACAGTAATATCACATTCAAATATTTTGCCTGTAAATATTAAAACATTTGCCTACCCTGGTTTTCCCACTGATATGCAAGCACAGTTTACTGCAATGTTAACGCTTGCTCAAGGCACAAGCATCATAGAAGAAACAATTTTTGAAAATAGATTTCAGCACGTTGCGGAGTTAAATCGTATGGGCGCAAATATAGTAATAAGTGGCAACAAAGCAATTGTTAATGGTGTAAAAAAAATATACGGAGCACAAGTTATGGCAACAGACTTAAGGGCAAGCGCAAGTCTTGTTATAGCAGCTTTGGCTGCAGAAAACACAACTGAGATTTTGCGCATTTATCACTTAGATAGAGGATATGAGTTTTTAGATAAAAAATTACAAGCACTTGGTGCAAGAATCAAAAGAGTATCACAGTGAAAAAACTTACAATTGCTCTTGCAAAAGGGCGTTTAATGGATGAAACAATTGAATTATTTGAAAAAAAAGGTATAAGCATAAATTATGAAAAAGATAGCAGAAAACTAATCTTCGAAAGCACTGATGCCACTTTAAGATTTTTGATTGTACGCGCACAAGATGTAGCTACGTATGTTGAAGGTGGTCGTGCTGATTTAGGAATATCTGGACTTGATGTCCTTATGGAAAACAAAAAAGATGTGTTTGAGCTAATAGACTTAAGTATTGGAAAATGTAAACTCGTAGTAGCAGGCAAAAGCTCTGATTACCCAGACACGCCAACTCAACTAAAAGTTGCAACAAAATTTGTGAACATAACCGATGAATTCTTTGCTAAAAAAGGTATGAGTATAGAGATTATAAAACTATATGGCTCAATTGAACTAGCAGGCGTTATAGGACTTGCTGATTGCATTGTAGATATAGTGTCGACAGGCCAAACGCTAAAAGAAAATGGCCTCTATGTCATAGAAGATATGTTGGAATCAAGCGCTTTTTTAATTGCAAATCGCGTAAGCTATTACACAAAAAATAAAGAAATAGTTAGATTACTTGAAGTATTAAAATAAAATGGGGGAAATTACGCTATCAAATGTTTTAAACTTTTATAAAGAGTTAGGCGTCGAATACTTAGACTCCAAATTAAATCAAAAAAAACACGAGCTAGATAAAAACCTAACATTGTTTGAAAAACTTAAAAAAGAGGTAGAAAATTGCAAAGCGTGCGAACTATACAAAACGCGTAAAAACTACGTATTTGGCGAGGGCAATATAGATGCCCAACTTATGTTGATTGGAGAAGCGCCCGGCGCAACTGAAGATGAACAGGGACTGCCTTTTGTTGGTAGGGCTGGGCAATTATTAAGCGAATTATTAAAAGAGATTGGTATTGACCGAAAGGAAATCTATATTACAAACTGTCTAAAATGTAGACCGCCAAATAACAGAGATCCTCAAGAAAACGAGCTTAATGCTTGCAGGCCTTTTTTAAACAAACAGATCGAATTAATAAAGCCCCAAGTGATAGTTACGTTAGGCAGATTTGCCATGATGGAACTTTTAGGTAGCGATAAAAAAATATCGCAATGTAGAGGACAGCTTTTTAAAATAAATGACTACATGGTTATCCCAACATACCATCCTGCTTATCTGTTAAGAAACCCTAAGGCAATTGAAATATTCGTTGGAGATTTATCAAAAGCTAAAGAATTTATGCGGAGTTTTAAATGAGTCGTATAATAAGTGTAAATCTCTCTCAAAGCTACAATATATATATAAGTGAAAATGGTTTAGAGAGTCTTAGCGATTTTTTAAACAATTCAAATTTTGTTAGAAAATTATTTATAATTTCTGACACTAATGTGTGCAGACTACATTTGCAAACACTTATAAAGTATATTGAAAATGCTGATTTTGCTTACTCAATATACTGCTTTGAGCCAGGCGAACAAAGCAAAAGCAAAGAAGTGTTATTTGACATATACGATTTTTTAATTGAACACCAAGCAGACAGAAAAACACCTCTGATATGCTTTGGTGGTGGCGTTGTTGGCGATATTGCATCGTTTGCAGCAAGCACATTTATGCGCGGTATGCCTTTAATACATGTGCCCACTACAGTTGTATCCCAAACAGATAGCTCAATTGGTGGAAAAACAGCCATTAATCACCCAAAAGGAAAAAACCTCATTGGCACATTCTATCAGCCACATGCTGTATTCATTAATACAAAGTTTTTAGATACGCTAAGCGATGAAGAGTTTTTTGATGCTTTTTCCGAAATTATTAAGTATGGCATTATTATGGACAGGCAGCTTTTTAACTTCATAGAAACTCACACTGAAGACATTTTAAGAAGAGACAATACGGCTGTATCAAGAATTATTTATGAATGCGCAAAAGATAAAAGCTTAATCATCCAAAAAGATGAAAAAGAGACTAACTTAAGGGCCATACTTAATTTTGGGCACACACTTGCTCATGCAATCGAAGCATTTTTTGAATATAAAAAATACACACACCCACAAGCTGTATCGATTGGTGAGGTATTTGCAGCAAAACTTTCATATACGCTTGGATTGATTGATGAAAAAACACTCAAAAGAATAAAAAATTTGCTTGAAAAATTTCATCTACCTACAAAAATAGAACAAGTGCCACCAGAAGCTCTTATTAATATTATGCAACATGATAAAAAGGCTAAAGGCGGTGTGTTAGAATTTATATTGACAAAAGATATAGGAGAAGCTATTATTGAAAGCGACATAGAATATAGTTTACTAGTAAGGACAATTAGAGAGTTGCAGTGAAAAAGCTCATTAAAAAAATTGAAAAATACTATAAATCAAAACAATCAAGCTTGTTTTTTTATCCACTTGCGTGTTTGTTGTATGAAAGTGGTGCAAAAGAAGAAGCATTTGACATGCTAATAGACGGGGTATCTAAATTTCCTCATTACTTAATCGCTCTGATTAAGATTGCCCAAATACTTATAAATGAAGAAAAGTATGATGCAGCGGAAAGTTATCTTGAAACTGTTTTAAATATTAACAATGCTAATGTTCTAGCATGGGAGTTGCTTGCTGATATTTATGAAAAACAAGGCAAAATTGAAGAGGCTGTAAAGATTTACGAAAAAATTATTATACTTAATCCATCGCGTAAAGCTAAATCAAAACTATTATCTTTTGCTTCTGTTTATAAACCAGATATAGAGAAAGTCAAAGATATAAACGAACAAGTTTCTCTGTCAAATACGCAAACAATCGAACCAAAAATGGCAACAGATGATGATACAATTGATGATACAATCATACTGGATCTTGATAATGATGTAAAAGGCAACGAAATGTCACAAACAGAAGATAAGGAAGCATTGCCAGAACAAGAACAAAATAATCCATTAATTTTTGAAGATATACCTACAATTGATTTAGAAGAAGATGATCAGTTAAATATAGCAAAACTATATATTGAACAAGGTTATATTGAAGATGCAAAAAATCTATACAAAGAAATACTATCAAGGAACCCACAAAATAAAGAGGCCAAACTTGCATTGGAGGCACTAAATGAAAAATAATAAATTTTTTTTCCTATTAGCATTATTATTTTTTGCCACATCTTGCACGCAACTTCAACAAATTGGTTTTAGAGATTACGACACATCTTTTTCTCAAAACTTAGATAAACATACTATTGAAAAGAAACTTTATAGGGATTTTGAGACTGTAGCAATTGCCAAAGTAACGTATTTTGACAGTAATCTCGCCAATCAATATTATGATTATTTAGCTCAACATAATGCCATATCTAGTTCAAATAATAAAGTTTATGAATCATTCAAAAATGACAGTTCAAAATTATTTGTGTTTTGGGTAAACTTATACAGTTCAGACTATGAATCAAGCAACATATCAAATAAAAATTCATTTTGGAATGTTTATTTAGATTGCAATGGCAAAAAAATTCTACCTGTAAAAATTGAAAAGATCTCAGAAGATAGCCCCTTAAATGCTTGGCTTTATTTAAAACCGCGAAACTATTGGTCACAAAATTATATAGTGGAATTTGATCGAAGTTGTGCAAGCAATATGATTGATTTTAATATGGCATCAATTGTTGGCAGTTTAAATTTTAATTTTAGGTAAAGGAGGGTTTGATGTACAAAATTCTAAAGAAGCAAAAATGGAGTGATACTATATTTTCAAACTGGGTAGAAGCTCCATTTGTTGCAAAAGCTGCCCAACCCGGTCAGTTTATAATACTGATTACAAAGGAAAACGGTGAAAGAATTCCTTTAACTATTGCGGATTCAAATCCACAAGAAGGTTGGGTACAGATTGTCTATCAAGTTGTTGGAGCTAGCACGTTAGAGCTTTCATCAATGAATGAAGGCGAAAATCTCTATGCTTTTGTTGGTCCATTAGGTATGCCATCTGAGGTAGAAAACTTTGGTGGTAAAGTGCTAATTATTGGTGGTGGTATAGGTATTGCACCAATTCACCCAATTGCAAAAAAACTTAAAGAGCTTGGTAACCATGTAATTTCCATAATAGGAGCACGCACAAAAGACCTTATAATTATGGAAGACAAGATGAAAGAAGCTTCAAATGAACTACTTATTGCAACAGATGATGGTACCTATGGTCAAAAAGGTTTTGTAACCAACATAATGGATGATATACTAAAAAAAGAGTCTGAAGCCATTAAAGACATATGGGCAATTGGACCACCAATAATGATGAAAATGTGCACACGCGTAGCAAATGAACATAACAAGCAAATATGGGTTTCGCTAAACTCAATTATGGTTGATGGTACTGGTATGTGCGGTGCGTGTAGGGTAAGCGTAGGAGGAAAAACCAAATTTGCCTGTGTAGATGGGCCTGAGTTTAGAGGCAATCTAGTGAACTTTGAAGAAATGGTATTAAGGCAAAGACAATATTGTGACCAAGAAAGAGAGGCTTTGGTTTTGCTTGAAGAACAAATAAGGAGGAAGGCTTCAAATGGCTGAAAAGTTAAAACCTGCTGAAAAGCTTAAAAAAAATAGAGTTTCGATGAGAACACAAGAACCACTGGAAAGAATACAAAATTTCCTTGAAGTACCACTGGGATATTCTTTAGCAGAAGCTATCGAAGAGGCTCAAAGATGCTTGCAATGCAATCCAGCATACTGTGTAGCAGGATGCCCAGCTGATGTCAGAATTCCTCAGTTTATAGAAAAGATAATTGAAGAAGATATAAAAGGTGCGTTTTTGGAAATCAAACAAACAAATGCTTTGCCTGCTGTGTGCGGAAGGGTATGTCCACAAGAAGAACAATGTGAAGGCGCATGTATTATGAATAAAAAAGGTAAGCCCATTGCAATTGGAAGACTTGAGCGATATGTTGCCGATTGGGCAAGACAACTTGATTATTCTGACGCCAAAAAACCTTCATCAAAATTAGGTAAAAAAGTAGCAATAGTTGGCTCTGGCCCAGCTGGTCTTGCATGTGCTTCTGATTTGGCAAAATTAGGATATGATGTTACAATATACGAGGCACTTCACAAAGCGGGCGGTGTTCTTGTTTACGGTATACCTGAGTTTAGATTGCCAAAATCCATAGTAGAATACGAAGTTGGTCAAATAAAAGAATTAGGTGTGGAAATTAATCTAAACTATGTAGTTGGTTTAACAAAAACTGTTGACGAATTAATACAAGAATATGACGCAGTATTTTTAGCAAATGGAGCTGGCGCACCGTCATTTTTGAACATACCAGGCGAAAATCTCAATGGCGTATACTCTGCAAGCGAATTTTTAACAAGGTCAAATCTAATGAAAGCCTATGAATTTCCAAATTATGCAACACCAATTAGAGTAGGACAAAAAGCTGTGGTAGTTGGCGGTGGCAATGTAGCAATGGATGCAGTTAGAACTGCAAAAAGGCTTGGCGCAAAAGAAGCTACTATTGTATATAGAAGAAGCAGAAAAGAAATGCCAGCACGTGCTGAAGAAATAGAGCATGCAGAAGAAGAAGGCATTAAGTTTGAACTGCTAACAAACCCTGTTAAAATCTTAGGTGATGAGTATGGAAATGTAGTAGGTATAGAATGCGTTAAAATGGAACTTGGCGAACCTGATGAATCGGGCAGAAGAAGACCAAAGGTTGTTGAGGGCTCAAATTTTGTAATAGATGTAGATACAGTTATTATAGCAATTGGTCAAAGTGCAAACCCAATAGTAGCTCGCAGCGCAACAGGCGTAGAAATCAATAAATGGGGTTACTTTGTCGCAGATGAAGACGGTAAAACCACTCACCCAAAAGTTTGGGCTGGCGGCGATATAGTAACAGGCGCAGCTACAGTTATTTTAGCGGTTGGCGCTGGCAAAAAAGCAGCTAAATCTATACATGAAACGCTCTCAATTAAACAGTGAAGTTAATTTGTCTATAAGACCAGAGAGTCTTAAAGCTTACATCGGTCAAAAACGCGTAGTTGAAAACTTGTCGCTTGCAATACAAGCGGCGCAAAAACGAAATGAGCCCATAGAACATTGTTTGCTCTATGGGCCACCTGGCATTGGAAAAACTACACTCGCACACATAATAGCTAAAGAAATGGGATCAAATATCATAACTATAAGCGGCCCTTCAATTGAAAAAGTTGGTGATATTGCTGCAATTTTAACTAGTCTAGATGATAAGGATGTATTGTTTGTTGATGAAATACATAGACTTAATCGCAATATTGAAGAAATGCTTTATTCTGCTTTAGAAGACTTCAAATTAGATATTGTAGTAGGTCAAGGTCCAGGCGCAAAAACACTTCGCATAGATTTGCCTAAATTCACTTTCATAGGTGCAACTACACGCATCGGAATGCTAACTAATCCCCTAAGAGATAGGTTTGGCCTTGTTTTAAGATTAGAATATTACTCTTTAAATGAACTTGTTGATATAATCAAACGCTCAGCATATGTGTTAAATATAAAAATTGATGATGAAAGTGCCCAAATTATCGCCAAAAGGTCGCGTTCTACACCGCGTATTGCAAATAAAATACTAAGGCGCGTAAGGGATTTGGCTCAAATTAAGCAAATTGACATCATTAGAAAAAACATTGCGCAAGAAGCACTAGATATCATTAATATAGATGAAAATGGCTTAGATTACTTAGACAAAAAATACCTTGATATCATTAACAATACATTTAACGGCGGGCCCGTTGGTATAGAAACATTGTCTTCGAGTTTAGGCGAAGATAAAAAAACACTCGAAGAAGTAGTTGAACCATACTTACTACAGTGTGGTTACATTAAAAAAACACCAAAAGGACGCGTTGCAGTCAATCAAGTTATAGATAAACATACGTTATTTTAGTTTAAAATTGCTGATTTTATAGCATTTATTATTAATTCTTGCTCATCTAAACTAAGCCCTACATACAATGGTATAGACAAACACTCTCTGTAGTACTCAATAGCTTTGGGTGTAGAGTTGGGGTCATAGCCCAAATTTCTATAAAAGGGTTGAGCATTTATTGGTATATAGTGGGTTTGAAGCATAATACCTTTTGTTTTTAGCGATTTCATTACATCAGACTTATTTTTACCCAGTTCTTTAAAATTAACTCTAACAACATACAAATGGTACGACGCTTTTTCATTTAAATGAAGCGGTCTAATTGGTGTATTGTAAAAAGCACTATCGTAGTTTTTTGCAAGTTTTCTGCGCTCAGATAAAAAATAATCAATCTTTTTAAGTTGAGATAAGCCCAGTGCGCTATGCACATCGCTTAGTCTGTAATTGAAACCCAAATCTTGCATTTCAAAGTATAAAGGATTATCATCGTTGTAGATAAAATCTTCGCTATTTCTTACAATACCATGATTTCGCAAAACAATGGCTTTTTTTGCCACATAATCATCATTTGTTACAATGCAACCGCCTTCTGCACTTGTAATGGTTTTTACAGGATGAAAAGAAAGTGTTGCTGCATCGCAGAATGCACAATCCCCTGCTTTGTGTTGTTCAAACACAGCCCCAAGTGAATGTGCGCAATCCTCCAATACCTTCACGCCAAATTTTTCCTTTAAATACATCAGTCTTTTTGGGTTAACCATATTTCCAGCAAAATCAACAGCAAAAATTGCTTTTATGGAGTTGTCTTTTTTTAACATATCTTCGCATATGTCTAAATCTATATTTGCTTGATTATCTACATCAACAAATATTGGAATAGCTTGAGCATAAAGTATAGCATTTGATGTAGCTAAAAATGAATTCGGCGTTGTTAAAACCTTATCACCTTTATTCAGCATAATGCTTGCAGCAATATGCAAAGCTGCCGTTCCGCTTGATACGCATATTGCGTGTTTTACACTCAGGTATTGCTTTATAGCTTCTTCAAATTCAGCAACTTTTGGACCAGTAGTTAAAAAGTCACTTTTTAACACTTCAACTACTGCTTTTATATCCTCATCATCAATATGTTGCCTTGAATAACCATAAAATTTTTTTTCCATACACACACCTTCTTTTATCTAATTTCTTACACAACTAAACTAGCTATCATTATACCTTCAAGTGAGTTATTTTCAAGTTTGATATAAAAAATATATTTGACATATCACTATAAATTCTTTAACCTAATAAAAGCTATGGATAACAATAAAATACTTGATTCGGTATTTAAAGAATTAAATATTCACGACACAAAAATTATTGAATTATTAAAAGCTTCTTGTTTTATTGTCAAAAAGAAAAAAAGTGAAGTACTATTTGAGCAAGGCTCAAAAGGCTCTATAATTTATTATTTGCTTGATGGTAAAATTAAATTGTATAGGCTAGATGAAAAAGGCAATGAGTGCGTTATTAATTTTATTGAAAAAAATGAGTTTTTCGCAGAAATTTTACTTGTTCAAGATACATACCCCGTTAGCGCTCAAGCGCTTGAGACTTCCATTATGGTTGCTATAGATAAAAACAAGTTGTTACCTCTTTTAAAATCCTCTTTTGAGTTTTCGCTAAACATAATAACTATGCTAGTAAAACGTATCAATTACCTAGTGGATACAATAGAGCGCTTATCAACCCAAGATGCAAAAGAAAAGTTTTTGAACTATATTGCTTTTTTAAGCAAAACTAAAAAATCAAACACAGTAACTATTGATATACCAAAACAAGAGCTTGCTCTACTGCTGGGTATGGCTAAAGAAACCTTGTCTAGAGTTGAAAAACAACTCTCAAGCGATGGTATTATTGAGGTAAACAATAGACAAATAAAAATACTAAAGCAGATTTTACCTTAAATTTACATTGGAATGGTAAAAAAGGAGTATGTGGTTTAAGAAATTTTTTGTAGTTTTAATTAGTTTAATTTGTTTTACAAACGTTTACGCTAAAGACTTTAAAAAAGTTGAACCTTCTTATAAATCAATGTGTATATCATACTTGCACACAGCAAAAGAGATGAGGCAAAGCCCTCTTGTTAAAAAATTTGCCCAAAACCCACAGTACAAGAACCAACTCAGTCTTGTTGATACAAATATTTCTGTAGCTCAAGAAAGTTTATCAAAAAATCAATTTGAGGCTTGCTATTATAGAGCTGTAAGCGCTATATTGTTAATGAAAGGGTTATCTAACATACAAAAAGCAAAAAACCATGAAAATCCTGCTGCTAGAAGATGATAAAACGCTTGGAAAAGCGCTAAAAGATTTTTTAGAACAAAATAGCTTTGAAACAGAATGGGTAACCAGTTTGGAAGATTTTAGTCTATACGTAAAAACACGCGCTTTTGATTTATTAATATTAGATAGGGCGATAAAAAATAAAGATTCACTGTTTGTTTTGAAAGAATTAAGAAAAACTATATCAACGCCTGCTATTTTTTTGACAGTAAAAAGTTCTCTTAGTGATAAACTGGAAGGTTTTGAAGCAAATATTGATGACTATATTACAAAACCATTTTATAAAGAAGAATTACTTGCTAGGATCAAAGCCATATTAAATAGGAATGTACCAAAAGGTATTATAAAAGTAAAAAATATAGAAATTGACACACAAAAGCATATAGTGTATATTGACTCAAAACATGTAGAAAACCTTACACAAAAAGAGTTTATGTTGCTTGAATATTTAATGCGCAACAAAAATAAAGTTATAAAAACAGATACATTAATAGATTATATTTGGAATGAAAACGGAAGCATAGAAACTCTAAAATCCCATATCTATAGTTTAAGAAAAAAATTAGCAGATAAAGACTTGATAAAAACAATCAAAGGGTACGGATATAAAATAGAAGAATAAAATAAATGAATAAATACATACAAAAATTTATAAACAATATAATATCGTTACATACGTTGCTTGTATTTGTTATGCTTGTTTTTTTTGATTGTGTCCTTTCATATCAAAGATATTTGGATATTAAAAAAAATCGCGAAGCACTAGCCAAAAGAATTATAGAAAACATTGAACTTTCTATTAAAACAACAGGAATCTATCAAAGCAAGCCCCAGGATATTTTTTATATAATTATTGACAACAAACATAGAATAATGGGCGCAAATGTAAGTATAAAAAAAGAAATAGTTGACAAAATAATAAAATCAAAACAAAACGATTTAAGGCTCGCAAATCTTTCTATTAAAAAAACAAGTTTTATAGATGCAACACTTGGACATATTGAAATTATCGTTGCGTATTCATTAAATGAAATCTACAAAAATATAGCCTACTTTTTTGGTTTGGCATTTATGATATCACTTTTTATTGTAGCATTATATTATAGAATCAGCTATGTATTGTCACAAAAATGGTCTATACCGCTTTTATCATTACACAGAACAACTGAAGAATTTTTAGATACAGTTGCGCATGAAGTACTAACGCCACTTACATATATTAGTTTATTAAACGATGATGAGCGTGTAAAAAATAGCATAGACCGCATCAAAAATACATTAAATGGTATACTTGAAATCAAAAAGTTTGATGTTACAAAGAAACAAAATGAAGCGCCGACAAACACACAAATTGTCATAAAAACAATACTTCAAGAGCTAAGTTTTGCTATTGAATCAAAAAAAATTACAGTGGAATTAAAACTTGAAAATATCCAAATAAATGCGTACCAAAATATCTTTTATATCCTTTTGCGTAACTTAATAGATAATGCTGTAAAATACAATATAGATGGTGGATTCTTGAAATTAGAATCTCGCATAGTTGGCAAATATTACCACTTTAAAATTGAAAATCCCTATCAATCTAATGACGACAATTCAAATACCCAAACGCTACATTTTGGCAAAGGATTGGGGCTGTATTTGGTTTATAAAACACTCAACATATTAAATGGTGATATAGATATTACCACAACAAAAGATTTATTCAAAGCAATTGTAAAGTTGCCCATCAACTAATTTACAATCTAAAAAGCTTGCTGGCTATTTTCTTTAAAATGGAATGCTCTTGAATTCTACCCATCATCCAATCTTCACATACCATTTTATTTAACATTGATAACGTTGGAAAAACATGCTGAGTCATTAAGATATCGAGCATTGAATGTTTAAACTGCATAGCTAAAATCCACTCATGAATCATTTCACTTGCATTCTCACCAACAATAGTAACGCCAAAAATTTTACCTTTTTTGTTGGTTATAACTTTTATAAAACCTTCTGTTGAGTTATCTACAATAGCCCTGCCATAACTTGCATAATCTTTTTTTACAACAACAACATCTAATCCATTTTTTATTGCTGCTTCTTCAGTTAACCCTACACTTGCTACTTCTGGCGTTGTAAATACAGACCATGGTATTAAGTATTTATCGTACCTAATTTTATAAGGCAGTGGGTTAATAGCATTCATTAGTGCAATCATACCTTGATGCATAGCTGAATGCGAAAAATTTGATATGCCATTGCAATCACCTATTGCATATATGTGTTTAATATTTGTTCTAAGCCACTTATCAACAACAATGCCTTTTTTGTTGTATTTTATGCCCACTCTATCCAAATTTAACTTTTCAAGATTAGGTTTTCTTCCTGTTGCAATGAGTATTTTATCGCTTTCAAGCAAACAAGAATTTGTTTCTACAATTACTTTATCATTTTTTCTAAAAATGCGCTTTATTAACTCTTTGTTAAATACACTTATATTTTCTTTTTTAAATCTTTCTTCTAATACAGATGCAGCTTGGGTATCGGCAAACGGCAATAGATGCTCATCGATATGCACAATATTTACACTACTACCCAGTCGTGCAAAACTTTGAGCCATTTCGCAACCTATAGCGCCTCCCCCAATAATGGTTATACTTTTGGGTATGCTATCTTGCAAAAACAAATTCTCATTCGTCAGCCTAAGTGATGAATCAATTTCATCTAATCCTTCTATATCTGGTATAAAAGGACTTGTGCCTGTTGCTATAAATATTTTCTTTGCCTTATATACATCTTTGCCCACCCGTATTGAATGTAGATCTACAAACTCCGCATGACCCTTATTTATAATTAACTCAACTCTATCAAAAGCTTGCATTAATTTATTGCCACTTATACGTTTTACCTTTTGTCTTACAATATCAAGCGATTTGTAAGGATCTGTAAAAATGTTTGAATCAATACCAAATTTTTGCAAATTGTGTGAAATCTGGTTTACTTGAGCTGTTTTCAACAGTGCTTTGCTAGGTATGCAACCACAATTTAAGCACTCGCCTCCAACTTTATATTCTTCAATGGCAATCACGTTAAGACCCATAGCACTTGCAATAGCTGATGCTGCCATACCAGCTGGGCCCATGCCAATAACAATTAAATCGTAATCTTTCAATCTTCGCCTCCACATGAGAACTAATACGATACCAATATAATAACTTTTATATCAAAAGTCAATGCACGATTTACACTACATTTACAATTGATTTAAACTGTATTTACATTAATGCCATAGTATTCAAAATGAAAAATTATGTTTAAGGAGGTCTTTTATGAAAAAGACATTTGTTTCTCTTGCGCTCGCAGCA
>JAVRLY010000005.1:0-6616 GCA_031960885.1 Desulfurella sp.
ACAAACCTTCAATTACGCCATCTTGGTTTATAAGTATGCTTTGCAAACTGCCGCCTGGGTATCCATCTTGCGTTTGAGAAGTTGTCGAAGATGGCAGCGAAAACTGTGTCAAGCCGTCAAATGTGCCTATATCGCCATAATTTAGGTTAATTACTTGTGGCGCTGTGCCGTTTGACCAGTTGACAGTTATTGCAAGAGGACTTGAAAGGTAAGATAATTGACCATTGGAATTAAATTTTAGCGTTCCAGATGAGTTTTGAATTTGGGCAGGAGATGGCGCAATAGCTGACCATACCCATGTGGATTGCTGTGTAGATGGGTCATAGCTAACTTTTCTAAAATTGAATGTTAAAGAATGCTTGTTTCCTAAGGAATCGTATACATCGATTGATGTATTGTGAATATCAGCTTCAAATGGTTGGCTCGATGTGCTTGAACCTGAGTTTGTAGTTCCAGAGAGTGTACCTAAGATAGTTCCTAAGTTTAAGTTGTTGGAATACACAGCTCCAATTGTTTGGACGCTGCCTGAATTGTTCGTTAGCGTAATTTGGCCATTTGAGTTAATTGTAGCTGTTGAATTTGAGCCCCAGGAAGAGTTTGATAAATCCTTTTGAATATCTGCAACTAAACCTGCAAGCGTTGAAAAATCGCCCCCATTGCCATTACCTGCATTTGAAGAGGCTGCATTGTATAAGTATGTATTGTAGTTTGCTCCACCGTCATAGCTTAGTGAAACAGCATCGCCTGGCGTAGAAAACACGGGTAATGAAGAGCGCGTATTGCCAGGATCTATAGTTGCAGAATTGCCGGGTCCGCCTTGAAGATTTTGCAAAATACCAGCTAAAACTCCGCCAGTATCGCCAGTTGTAGAAATGCTTGAAATTGTTAAAGGACTAGTTGTCGAAGGATTTGTTAATATGAGCTCGCCATTTGAAACACTAGCAGTTACAACAGAGCTGCCAAAAGCATCTGTTATAGCTGTTGCCAAATCGTTTAAACTTTGAAACGTACCGCTTGCTGGAGTAGGTGATGTACTATATGTAAACGTTTTGGTGGTGCCATTTATATTCATAGAAACAGTTGCGCCGCTTGTTAAAGCAATGGGCTGACCATTTATGTTATAATCTGGTGCAGTGCTCGCAGAGCCTAAATCATTTGCGCCGGTAGTATCCAATTGGGCTGCTTGGGTTGTTTGGCCTATGCCTATTGCATTGCCATTTGAGTTAAATAGTACATTCATATTGTCTGAGCCTATAGCTTGGCTCATTTCGGTAATTGTATCGCCGCCGTTTAGGTTGCCCGCTATGGCTATGTTTTTGGTTATGCCAGCGGGCACTGTCATGTTTTGCGGTATATTTATGCTTTGTATGCTTGAGGCTGTATTTATCATATGTGTGGTGTTATTTGCCATCCAGCCTTGTACAATGTTTCCTGTGGGATCCACTAAATTACCATTTGCATCAAAATTAAAATTGCCTGCGCGTGTATAAGAGTATGTATTGCCTCCATCTCCGCTTACGATAAAAAAGCCATTTCCTTGAATTGCCAAATTTGTGGTAATATTTGTAGTCTGCAAGCTGCCTTGAGAAAAATTTTTGTTTATGTTTGCAACTTGAGTTCCAAGGCCAATTTGTTCTGGGTTCATGCCCCCTAAAGCACCTTGAGGCGCTGAAGCGCCGCTTAAAGTTTGACTTAAAACATCGCTAAAATTTATTTGACTAGCTTTAAAACCAACTGTGTTAACATTTGCTATATTGTTACCCACAACATCCATGAATTGTTGATTTGCCTGCAAGCCTGATACGCCACTCCACAATGACCTCATCATATGTGGTTACCTCCTATTGTTTTAATGAAATTGCTGTTTGCAATATTTGATCAATTGTTTGTATGCTTTTTGAATTTGCTTGAAATGCCCTCTCGTAAATAATCATATTAGTTAGAGCCTGGTCAATACTCGCATTGCTTTGTTCTAAACTTGAAGGTGAGATTGTGCCTCGTGAGCCAAGCCCAGCTACTCCTATGTATGATTTGCTTGCTATTGTTTGGGGTGTGTCTGTATTAGCTGTTATTTGATATAAATTTGAGCCTACTTGAGCCAAGCCTTGGGGGTTTGTAAAGTTTGCTATAGCCACTTTTGCAATCGTGTAAGAATTGCCATTAGAGTATGAACCAATTAGGTTTCCTTGTGTATCAAAGTTAACGCTTTGTAAAGTGCCAGATGGCGAACCATCTTGTGTTAAAAATGTAGTATTTGAGGGTAGGGCAAACTGTGTTAGCCCTGTAAATTGGTTGCCGCTGTAGGCAGCGTTTGGTGTATTCCAAAAATTAAGCAATAGATTAAGATTCGTTGCGCCGTTATTTAGCGAGACATTAATTGTAGGTGAGGTTGTAGATGGATCGAGTCCGCCATTTGCATCAAAATTGATGACGCCGCTATTGTTTGATAGTGTGCCATCGTTGTTTGGCAAGGTTGCCTGATAGCTCCATTGGTTAGTGTTTATTTGATTGAATGTTATGTTAAGATTGTGCTTTGCGCCAGTTGAATCGTAAAAAAATGCGTTTACGGTATGGGATGCAGTGTTAAGTGTTTGCGAGTTAACGCTTTGACCCGGTAAAACTATTTGATTTAAAGCCTCCATTACTGTGTCAAGCTTTGTATTATCACTTGCTGTACCTGTAAATGATGGGTCTTGGCTTGTTGGTCTAACCATGATGTTTAAGTTATTGTTTGTACTATTGTTTGTGATTGTTATTTGGCCATTGTTTAGGGATACTGTGGCGTTTGTGTTGTTTGTGGCGTTAATATCGGTTTGCATTAAGCCAACAAGATCGCCAATTGTTGAAAAGCCTTCTGTGTTTGGTTGTGGCGTAGAATTCGAAGGCGTATACTCGTAAGTATGCCAGGTTTGGCCGCCGTCATAGCTAATTTGGAAATTGTTGCCTGGTTGAACATTTAATGAATTGCCGTTTGAGTCAAAAAGCACGTTAAATCCAATATTTGATGTAGCTGGCGAGTACTCATTAACAGAACTTGAAGAATCTAAATTAGCCTGCATTTTGATATAAGTTGAAGCTGTAGCTGGCACTTTTTGGTAATTTGATATATTTATGGGTCCAGCTGCGCCTGTTGGAACGCCTGTTTGAGGATTAGTGGGTAAAGTATATCCCGAGCCAGTGGAATTTGGCGATGCAGTCCAACCTACAACAAAATTCCCGTTTGGATCCACTAAATTGTTTGCACCATCAAATGAAAAATTTCCAGCTCGTGTAAAATAATAGTTTGGGCTTGAAGCGGGACCATTTTGAACCATAAAGAAGCCATTACCATTAATGGCAATATTTGTGGCTACATTTGATGGTTGAATTGAGCCTTGGTTTAAGTCTAAGCTGTTTGAGGCAATTTGAGCGCCTAAACCTATTTGGATTGGGTTTGTTGAAGCTGTGCCGGCGCTTGTTGTTTGATATATCAAATCTTGAAAATTAGTGACATTTTGCTTGAAACCAACAGTGTTAATGTTTGCTATATTATTTGATACTGTATCCATTGCAAACTGTGAGCCAAGCAAAGCATTTTGTGATGTCCAAAATCCAGCGTCCATATTTTTTCTCCTTTTAAGATGAAACGCCTGTTACATTGTTAAGGTTAACGCTTAAGCCTAAATTAGTGTTTAATATCGTCGAGCTACCATTAAATTGTATGCTTGTTACAGTCCCCGCGCTTTGATTAATAGGGATTGTTTGCCCGCTTGAGTTTGTGGCCGTGAATGCAACAGTATATGTGCCGTTTGAGATATAATTGCCGCTTGCGTCTTTGCCGTTCCATTGAAAAGTTTGAGTTCCCGCATTTTGCGCCCCTAAATCAACTGTAGCCACGCTGTTGCCACTTGAATCTACAATTGTAGCTTGAACATCACTTGCTGGTTGTGATAGCGTATATGCAACAGGCGTTATTGAAGTTCCATTGATTGTTATAGTAGATGAGTTGGTTATGATATTTTTTCCAAGCAAGCTTGCCGCATAGGCATTCGTTTGGCTTTGATTTGAAAGATTACTAAGTGTCTGATTCATATTGACCAATTGCTGTAGTTGAGAAAACATTGTATTTTCTGTGATAAATTGGTCACTTGATAGCGGATTCATTGGGTCTTGGTTTTGAAGTTGAGCTATTAGTAATTTCAGAAATCCATCTTGCGAGATTGTGTTATTGGGGTTGCTGATTTGACTAGCGCTTGATGCCGGTGTTAAAGTTGTAGGCGAACTTACAATACTCATAATTTACCTCCTTAAATAACAATATCAATCAAATAACTTGTGGTTTTGTAAATTTGATTGATTTTTTCTGTGTTGTTAGTTACAAAGTAATTTTGATCTTGTTGTTTCGATTGATTAAATGATTGGTTAAATGTTTGATTGAATGTGCCCTGTCCCTGTTTGTTTTGACTAAATTGAGAATTATCATTAAATTGCATAAATGTTTGTTGTTGGTTTTGTGGATTTTGGTTGTAGTTTTGCGAGTTTTGATTTGATGAAATATTAATTTGGGCTACATTAAACCCATGGTTTTGCAATGTATTTTTTAGAGAGTCTAAATTATTATTTAATGAATTAAACAAATCTTGGTTTTGAACATTGATGGAGGCTGTGAGATTTTTGTTTGAATCAATAGAAACTTTTACATCTAAGCTCCCAAGTGAGGGAGGGTTTAATTGAATTGTTATGGTTTTTAACACAGGCGGATTCAAATTTTTAATTTCTAAAATTTTATCTATTATTGTTTGCATATTTGAGGATACATTGCTGTCGCTTTTTATTTGAGGCGCTGATGGTATGTTGTTTGTCTGCGCACTAATTGCTCCTTCTTGTGAATTTTTATTTTCAATATTAAAGTTGTCATTTTTTGTTTTATCTTTTTCAAAAAACTGTAGTTCTTGAGCGTTTATAATTGATGTTTTATTAAGACTATTATTTGACTGATTATTGTCTATATAGTTTGATAAAGATTTTGGGTCTACATTAATTTTGCCTTGCGGATTTTTTAATTGAGTCTCTTGACTTGCAGGATTAAAATTTGACCCTTGATTTTGCAATTTGTTATCATACAACTTGTAGGATGCAAGAGAATATTTTAGCGTCTGATTGTCATTACTATTGTAATTTAGAGAATCCGTTTTATCATTTTGAATTTGCAAATCTAATTTTGCACTCATTGTGCTAGAAATTTGTTTTTCGGATTTCTCATTATAATTTGCTGTTTTGCTTGTATTATTTTCGTATTGAGTATTGTTTTTTGCAGATTTTGATGTGTTATAGGAGTTAGAAGATTTAGAAGAGTTAGCAGCATTAGAGTCTTTAAATAATGTATCTGATATATTTTCTTCATTTAAACTATTTTGCTGATTTTTATTTGATGATGGTTGCATATCTAAAATATTAACTTTTTGATTTTGATTGTTTGTCTCATTTTTTATCGAATCTTTAGTGACAGATGTATTTTGATTAGTTTGAAGCGTCTGATTGCTTTTTAAGTTATTTGATTCTTTGAAGCTAATTATGCTTATTAGCGCTTCTGCATTATCATAAGAGCTTGTAGATGTACTTTTTTTCTTTTCATCTTCGTTTTTAGTTTGTAATTGAGTATTATCTGGCAGGATATTTTTTGAAGATTGTTTAGCTGCATCGCTTGATGAATTTGTTTTGATTGATTTATTTGATTGAGCGCTTTGGCCAACTAATTGAGACAGCTCTTTTATTAAATCTTTTAAGCTTTGATTGCCAACTTGGAATTTAGATTCTTGCTTGCTGTTATCTGACATATTTTTAAGATACTGCAATATATCATCTACAAGCCTAGATTTTAGAGTGATATTATCTGGCAGGATATTTTTTGAAGATTGTTTAGCTGCATCGCTTGATGAATTTGTTTTGATTGATTTATTTGATTGAGCGCTTTGGCCAACTAATTGAGACAGCTCTTTTATTAAATCTTTTAAGCTTTGATTGCCAACTTGGAATTTAGATTCTTGCTTGCTGTTATCTGACATATTTTTAAGATACTGCAATATATCATCTACAAGCCTAGATTTTAGAGTGATATTATCTGGCAGGATATTTTTTGAAGATTGTTTAGCTGTATCGCTTGATGAATTTGTTTTGATTGATTTATTTGATTGAGCGCTTTGGCCAACTAATTGGTTTAGTAATTTTTTAAAATCAACATCATCGACTGTGTTTTTTGTAGATAAGTTTGATTTATCATTTGTTGAAACAGTTGATTTTGTTATTTTACAATTAGAAACAGAAACCATGTTTGCATTAATCATACATTTTTCCTCAAATTGTTTTTAGCAAAAACTGTTCTTGATAGAGCTAATCGGCAAAATGATAGCAGAGGAAGTTTGAATCTTTAGTTTATAGGCGAACCTTTCCTTAATTAATTAAAAAGCTTCCTGTTTCAGAAAGAGTTTTCTCGCAGGATATACTAAAAAATAATAAATTTTTATAAACTAACTTGAAAATAAAGTTTTTTAGCATATAATCTTTGTATATAAAAAATGAGGGAGGAAATTTGAATAAGGTTTTATTAGTTATATTCGATGGATTTGGCGTTAACCCA
>JAVRLY010000005.1:6716-35473 GCA_031960885.1 Desulfurella sp.
TAATAAATTTTTATAAACTAACTTGAAAATAAAGTTTTTTAGCATATAATCTTTGTATATAAAAAATGAGGGAGGAAATTTGAATAAGGTTTTATTAGTTATATTCGATGGATTTGGCGTTAACCCAAACAGGGTTTATAATGCATGGGCACAAGCCAATACACCAAATTTGGATTATTACTTTGCAAACAATCCACATACGGTAATTGAAGCTTCTGGCAAAGCATGCGGTTTGCCCGATGGTCAGTTTGGCAATTCTGAAGTAGGCCATTTAACGCTGGGCTCTGGTAGAATTCTAAAACAAGATTTACTGAGGATATCAGAAAGTTTGGAAGATGGTAGCATTAATGACAATCCCGTTTGGCAAAAGATTATTAAAAAAAATGCCAATAAACGGCTTCATTTAATTGGTTTGGTTTCAGACGGTGGTGTGCATTCTCATATTGAGCATATCATAGGGCTTGTAAAGTTGCTTGCCAGTCAAAATATAGAGCCAATATTACATATGATTACAGATGGCAGGGATACGCCCCCAACAAGTGCGCTTACATACTTAGAAATAATGGAAAGACTATTTAAAAAGGTAGGCAAAGGCTCGATTGGCTCTGTAAGTGGCAGGTATTGGGCTATGGATAGGGCACAAAATTACGATAGAGTGGAAAAAGCCTATAAAGCTATTGTCTTACATAATGGTTTATCTTCAGAAAATGCCAAAGATGCCATAGAGCAAGCCTATTTAAGAGGCGAAACAGACGAGTTTATTACACCAACGTTTATTGAAGGTGTGCCTGCTATACAAAAAGATGAATCAGTCTTATTTTTTGATTTTCGAGCAGATAGAATGCGCCAAATTGTCAGTGCATTTGGCAGTGAAGATTTTAAGTACTTTAAGACAGAAAATATATTTAATGTGTATTGCATGGTTGAATATGATGAAAAATTTAATTTTGATGTTTTATTTAAACCAATATTTCCAAATAATGTACTTGCACAAGTCATAAGCAATGCAGGTTTAGCGCAATTTCATTGTGCTGAAAAGGAGAAATATGCACATGTAACATATTTTTTCAATGGTGGCAAAGAAGTGTCTTTTGATAAAGAAGACCGTGTTATTGTGCCATCGCCTAATGTAGCCACATACGATTTAGCGCCCCAAATGAGCGCACAAGAGGTAGCAGACCAAACCATTCAAGCAATAAAAAAACATTATGATTTTATAGTTGTGAATTTTGCAAATGGTGATATGGTAGGCCATACTGCAGTCCAAAAAGCTTGTATAGCTGCAGTTGAAACGCTTGATGTACAGTTCAATCGTTTAGTAAAAGCCGCTTTAAGTGAAAATTATAAGATAATACTAACAGCCGATCATGGCAATTGTGATGAGATGGTTGACCAAATAACTGGCCAACCACATACACAACACACTATTTACCCTGTTCCTTTTTTAATTATTGGCGATAATTCTAACCTGAGAACGCAAGGCGGTATATGCGATATTGCACCAACAGTGTTGGATTTGATGAATCTGGAAAAACCACACGAAATGACGGGAAAGAGTTTATTATTAAAACCCATTTATTTTATTTAGGAGGTAAAAAATGGATGTAAAGGTTCCACTTGATGTGCCTTATGAAAGAAGGCAATCTTATGTTAGAAATTTTAATGTCATGACGCATGAAACGGGTAGGCTTGCACTATTTGCAGGTGATCAAAAGATTGAACATATGAATGATGATTTTTTTGGACCAAATATACCAATAGATGATAGTTCACCTGAGCATTTGTTTAAGATAGCTCAAAGCGCCAAAATTGGTGCTTTCGCTTCCCAAATTGGTCTTATTGCGCGCTTTGGTGTTGATTATCCAAAGATACCGTATGTTATAAAGATAAACTCCAAAACAAATTTAGTCAAAAAAGATTTTAAAGATCCGCTAAGTACTGCTATGATTGATATAGAGCAAATTGATAGATTAAAAAAACAATCTGGTCTTAATATTGTTGGTGTGGGCTATACAATTTATCCAGGGAGTGAGTTCGAGCATATAATGATAAGGGAAGCTGCCCAAATAGCATTTGAAGCGCATCAGTTGGGTTTGATAGTAATTATTTGGTCATACCCAAGAGGCAAAAGTGTTATAGATGAGTATGACCCCCACTTAATTGCTGGCGTATGCGGGCTTGCAGCTTGTTTGGGCGCTGATTTTGTTAAAGTAAATTTTCCAAAAAAAGAAGGCGTAAATATTTATGATGCCTTTAAAGAAGCGGTTTTGGCAGCAGGAAAAACGCGCGTTATGTGTGCTGGCGGCTCATCAAAAGACCCTAAGTCATTTTTAGAGGAATTGTACAACCAGGTACACATAAGCGGAGTTCAAGGTGCAGCAACGGGCAGAAACATACACCAAAAGCCATTAAAAGAAGCCATCAATTTTGCAAACTCAATTTATGCTATTTTAGTTGAAAATAAAAGTGTCGAAGAAGCTTATAAAATTTACCAAGAAGGCTAAGTGGTGTTGGTATTTTCGCCAAATACAAAAATTAGAATCGGTGATATTTAGCCTAATTTAAAAATATTGAGCAAAACTTAGAATTTTCATACGGTGTGTTTCCTATATATGAAAAAGAAATGCTTCAAGACTGTAAATTTATGTTAAATCACTAATTGGCACAAGCGATTCATTTTTTGTGTTGGCTGGGACTCATCTAAAAAAGACTGATGCAAAACATACATTAGAGATTGTGAGGTTGGATTATAGATAAATAGCATAGCTAAGTTGAAACTGGTTAATTGTAGGATTTAGAGTATCATCAAGCTCTTGGACGCTAAAAAATACTCGCGTTAGATACTTATCTGAATCAATACTGTTTTGCATTAACACTAATGGCCAACCAAAAGATTGGTTGATATGCAATTTTAATATTTTAGATTTACCAATGCCAAATTCCAAATTGCCATCTGTTATGCCAACTCCGCCATTTGAGCTTTGAAGCACAGATATAGGTAAATGTTGTAATATTTGAGTATCTTTTTGGATAAAAAACTTTTCTTTTAGAAACCCACCATTTTTGCAAGCATACCAAAAATTTTTAGTTTTAATAATAGGTAGCAATGTAAAAGTCCCCATTCTAATAGATGCTTTAATGGGTTCTTTTAATTCTAGAAAATCAAACAGAGTAATTTTTTTCTCTACAAAATCAACAAACCAATAGCGTTTTTCTATTGCAATAGTTGATAAATAAACTTCTCCTTTTAATATATACTTATCTTCATCAATTTTTTGAATGATAATATTGCGTGCTTCACTTAAATTTGCAATTCTGCCTAACTGGGATGATTCAATAGTTGTTGTGCCTGTGTAATAATCAGCGCCGTGTGTAATATAATCAAGCTCGCCATGATTAACGCTTCCAAATGCCAAACGTTTTCCTAATTTGTAGGCGCTTTCTAAGCATAAACCCTTATTTTTCAAAAAAGAAATTCTGTATGTTTTGTTTTCTAAAACGATTTTTTTTTCACTATCTTTAAAAGTGCTTTCTATTGGGCTTTTGTTAATGACATCAAATGGGCTAAAAGAATAATCTTTTTTGTTAGATTCTAAAAATAGGATAGCGCTTTTCCATTTTTTTACAGTTGTGTGGGTTCTATAATCACTACCATAATATTGAAGGAGTTTTTTCCATGTTGCTAAGCTATTTTTATTTTTAATCGCTTGTAAGCAATTATAGCATAATGTATTAATGTAGTGTCCGCCAAGACCAGAAACACTCCATCTGCTCAAAGAGTATTTTGTCTGTTTTTTCACAACAATTGGAACGCTTGGCGTTGTAATATCAATTACTTTATTTTGTAAAAATTGAAGTGTTTGACTTGGTAAAACAAAGTTACCAAGCTCTTTAAGTTTTGTAAAAATTTCTGAGATTGTCTGCCACTCGTTGTCAATAATATCATTTTCCGTATGAAAACGTCCAGGCCTAAAATTGAAAATTTCCAAATCAGATGAGTAAATGGGTAAGCATTTATAACCTTTTCTTATATACCTTTCAATTGTGACTAAATAATCATCAAGTGTATTTTGAGAATGTGCTGTGCGTTGAAATTGTTGGAACAAAATAGAATTTGTCCACACAAGCGGCATAGTTAATTTAATGCCTTGTGCTATAATTGGTGAAAATCCAAAAGATTCTTCAAAGCGATGGGCATTTATAGAGTATGGGTTATTCCATTCCATACATATTGCATGGTAGAATTTCTTATATAAATCTACCATGGATTTTGAAAACACCTGTTCATTTAAAAAAGCAATTTTTGGTTGCAAATCAAGTAATTTTTTATACACCTTAAAACCTATTTGTTGGTTTTTTAAATTGACTAAGTATGGCGCAATCGGGCCTATGATTTGTTGATAGCCACTGCCAATAATTTCTATAAGATTCAAAGATAAAAGTTTTTTGAGTTCTTTCAAAAATTTTGGTTCTAATAAAGACAACTTTTCAAGTGTAAAGCCACTTAACTCAATGCCAGTTTTGGTATTTGTCTGTGATATTGTTTCAATTAGAGGAAAGTAGCATTTATGTATAACATCTTTTAATTGTTCTTCTTCAATAGAAGAAAAACTTAAGTTGCAATGAAAAATTAGATAGAAATTTGTTTTTTTCATACAGACTTACGTTTTTAATGTATTTTTAATATGAGCAAAACATTTCTTTATGGGTTATCTTGCCAAAAGAACTTGCCAATTTTTTTTGCAGTTTGCCACATATTAGAGTATTTTGTTTGAAGCTCAATATTTAATGGTTTATGATGAACATCTTTATTGATGTCTGTCAAAGATGGTTCATTTTTTAGCAAATTTACAATTTTTTCCAGATACATGAACTCATGTTCGCTATATAGTCTATCATATATTGCTTTATACAAATAGTAATCTTTCAGTTCATCCAATGTAAGCCTACAACCTTGTATAATCAACGATT
Source organism: Desulfurella sp. (assembly GCA_031960885.1). GTDB lineage: Bacteria > Campylobacterota_A > Desulfurellia > Desulfurellales > Desulfurellaceae > Desulfurella. The sequence goes on from JAVRLY010000005.1 coordinate 11,688, forward strand.
GCTTGGCACACAACTCAACTATGCGTAGTTTATCTGGGTTGTTTGCAATATATACTGAGCCCACATGTTCTAAATCTTGTTCGTTATCTGTATGTTTGTAAATATAATCAAGCAAACTAGCTTTAATAACACCTGCTCCTTCAAAAACACAACCTAGACTCTCGCAATAGACTACATCTCCATCAAACAAACTTACTGCTTTAATTTGATTATCAATCCAAATCGGACAAATATGTGGGCAATCAGCTGTAATTCTTACTATATATTTTGGTTGTTTTTTGACGATAATATCTAAAAAGCGCTCAAGCACATTATCTAAACTACCCCTGTGGTAAGCCATGTCATTTTGTTTTAGATAATCTACCAGCTCATCATCGCTTTTATCAACCGATGTAGCAATAATTACTTCATCTACATACTTGCATCTTTTTGCTCTATTATATACATGCCAGATGACGGGTTTTCCAGATAATGGCAACATTACTTTATTAGGTAGCCTAGTCGAAGACATTCTTGCTTGGATAATAGCTATTGTTTTTTGCACAAAAACACCTTCCTTTTATTAAAAAAATTGCGCAATCAATAAATTAAAATTTAAAATAAAAAATTAATCTTTGCCTAATATAACTTTTTGAAGCTTTTTAAAACTTTCTGTACCGGCAAATTTTAGCCAATAAAATACAATTGTTTCAGATGGCACAACTTTTGCACCAACACCATTGTAAAAATCTATTGCAGTATTATAAAAATCCGTTTCTCTAGAAGTGACTGCATCTTTTGCAATAACGACATTGTAGCCTTTTTCTAGTAGATCTATTGTTGTTGATAAAACGCAAATATGAGATTCAATACCGCACAGTACAATAGTAGTTTTACTTGAATCTACAATAAATGATTTAATTTCGGGTATTTCTAAGGCCGAAAAGCTCATTTTATCAAACCGTTGAGTGTCTGCTAATAAGCTTTTTAAAGGTTCTATTGTTTCCCCCAGTCCTTTTGGGTATTGTTCTGTGTAAAATATCGGCACATCTAGTTCTTTTGCCGCTTTGATTAACAAAGTTATATTTTTTGTTGTTGAGTCTAAATTTTGCATAACTTTGGCAAGCTTTTCTTGCATATCAATGACACATAACATACAGTTTTCTTTACTTAAGAAACTCATCTTTGGCCTCCTTGTTTTAAATATTTCATTATATTGTTATAGTTCTTTTGGAAATTGACAAAATTCTCCATCAATGTATGCTTTTTTTTCTCAATTAGTTCCATTATTAGTGCGTTTTGGTCAATCAGTTCTTTTATTTGAGCTAAATATTGGCTATCGATGTTTGTATTGTAAATTACTTCAAAAAGCTTATTTCTTTCATTAAGTGCGTCCATAAGCTCGTTGCCTTTGTATTTATCATCTTTTAATAAATCAATAATTTTAAGAGCATTAACCTTTAAACTACTAAAGAGTTGCTGCATAACACATCCTTGTTGTTATTATAACTTCATTTAATGTAATTTCAAGTGATATATAAAGATTAAGTGAAACTCTCTTTAATTAATTAAAGAGTTTTATGTTTCAGCAAGAGGGTTCTTACGGGATATCGTGAAAATTAATAAATTTCAGTGTATTTTATTAGCAATCAAAATTTCATTTCATCGCCTAAATCTAAATATACAGACAAAGTTACTTGATAAAAAAAATTATATTGAATATAATTGCATCATGGAATTTATTGATATTTCCGGTATAAAACTACAACTAGATTTAATAAACTTAAGAAATTTACAGGATTTGCTTAAAATAGGCGAAGTGATAGATACAAAAATTTTAGATACGAACCAAAATGAAACAACAATAAATCTTAAAGGCAACGTTGTAAAAGCCCTTTCAAATATAATGTTAGAAAAAAATAGCACAGTAAAATTGCTAGTTGTAAAAACGCAGCCTTTTATTGAGTTAAAAATATTAAATATTGATTCAAAACCTGCTTTAGATTTAAAAGGCATGAATGAAGCCATTGATAGAGTTTTTTCAAATGCCATCAAATTAACGCTTGATGATATAAATATTAAAAATTTTGGCACTTATATTAAAACTTCATTTGAAAATATTTCAAATATGCTTTCAAACAATCAAATACGTTTAAATGATAATTTGTTTATTGCAATTCCTTATTATATTGACGGAAAAAAATTTAAAACATATGTAAAAGTTAGAAAAAAAATAACAAAGCATAAAAAACAAAGGCAAATGTTGACAGTTTTTAGCGAAACACCTATTGGATTGATTAAAATAAACATAATAAAAATTGAATCTATGTGGTGTAATCTTTGGATTTACGACAAGGATGCTTATAATTTACTTATGTCTTATAAAGAAGAATTAGTAAATTACACAAAATTTCCAGTAAAAATTATTTTAAATTATAATAAACCAATTCTTGATACAATTAAATCTGTGAATTATGTTGATGTAGTTGTATAACTTACTAACTTTTTAAGATTTTCTATAAACAACCTTATTCTATTAATTGATTCTTCTACACCGATAATATCTATTATATCAAATAGAGGAGGTCCAGCACTTTTACCGCTTAGGGCTATTCTTATACTTTGAGCTACATTTAAAACCTTTTCGTTAAATTCAGCAGATAATGAATTTATTAAGTTTTGAAAGGTTTCATGCGAAAACTCCAATTCTTTAAGCTTGATAATAAAAGATTCCAAAATAGTTGCCGTTAGATTATTAGTGTATTTTTGAACACCTTTTTCTTCGTAAGATATTGGCCTTGTGCAAAAAAATTCTATTGATTGGCCTAGCTCCTTGAGTGTTTCAACACGCATTTTCATTATATTGATAGTTTTTTCTATGTATTCTCTTGAAAATGTTTTACAATTTTGATTTAAAAATTCAAGCAAAAGTTCGTATAAATCATTATTATTAGTATTTCTAATGTAATAACCATTTAACCATAGCAACTTTTTTTGGTCAAACACGGCAGGTGATTTATTTAAGCCTTCCAAATCAAAATATTTTAATAATTGTTCCATTGAAAAAATTTCTTCATCGCCATGCGACCACCCAAGACGCGCCAAATAGTTTAATAAACTTTCTGGCAAAAAACCCATTTCTTTATATTCCAAGACACTTTGAGCCCCGTGTCTTTTTGAGAGTCTTTTTTTATCTGGACCTAAAATCATTGGTATGTGTGAAAAATTAGGTATTTTAGCATTTAAAGACTCATAAATATAGAGTTGTTTTGCCGTGTTTGTGATATGGTCATCACCTCTTATAATGTGCGTAATATTCATTTCTATATCATCTACAACATTTGTAAAATTATACATAAAAGCACCATCTGAGCGCTGTAATATAAAATCATCAAATTCTTTATATGAAAATTTAAGTTCACCATGCACGCTATCCAAAAAACTTACATCTTTTTGTGGCAAGTTTATTCTAACAACATAGGGTTTATCTAAATCTTCTTTAATGTTTTTACACAAACCATCGTAATGTGGGTTTTCACCTTTGGCAATTTGACTTTGTTTGAGTTCTTCAAGACGCTCTTTTGAACAATAACATTTATATGCAGTGCCATTTTTTAACATGCTTTCTATGTATTTCTGATAAATAGCTGTTCTTTTACTTTGATAGTGTATTTCATCCCATTTCAAATTACACCAAGTTAAAGCTTGAAGAATAGAATCAATGTATGTTGTACAAGAGCGTTCTAAATCTGTATCTTCTATACGTAATATAAAAACGCCATTGTATTTTTTTGCATACACATAATTGTATAAAGCAGTTCTTAAACCACCAATATGCAAGTTTCCTGTGGGGGATGGGGCAAATCTTAATCTAACCACTTATTTACTCTCCTTAGTTTGATTTGAAGTTTGTTTTTGATTTGGGTAAATGGTTACATCTACACGTTCTTTACCTGAGCTTTCTGCAACGGCATATTTTTTATCTAAATAATAAACAATCATATTAGATTTAATAACATTTTTATCACTTTTTACATATGCATTACCAATGAGCGTTACTTTTTGATCTTTTAGTTCATAAATACCTTTATCAGCTTTTGCAATTTTATTTGGTTGTGTAATGACAACATTTCCTATGCATACAATTTTTGAAACATCTCCTGTTTCTTTATCTTTATAAACATCCATTTTATCTGCATATAATGTTGCATCTTTCCTTTTAGCAACAACATTGCCGATAAATGTGTATAAGCCAATATTTTCTTGCGCTATTAGTTTGTCTGATGTAATGTTAATAGGAATTTTTTCTTTTTTTGCACTTTCAATAGTATTATCTGCAAAAGATAAATTAAACAAAATAAAGAAACTTAAAATCGCAATTATTATACTTTTCATTATAAATTTTCCATAATTTTTTTTCTTATTCCTTCAAGAGCTTTTTTTCTATGAGAAATTTTATTTTTGATTTCGCTTCCAAGTTCAGCCAAAGTATTATTATAACCGATTGGTATGAAAATCGGATCGTAGCCAAAACCGTTTTCGCCTTTTGACTCAAATGCAATTGTGCCTTCAAGCACACCTTCTGCGCTTACTATTTTTTTATTAATAATAGCTACCATACAGCATACAAAACGTGCTTTTCTATTGCCTATATACTTTAGCTCTTCAAGTAATTTTTTGTTGTTATCAAAATCACTACCACCAGAATACCTTGCTGAATAAACTCCAGGCAAACCCAGCAGAGCCTGTACTTCCAAACCAGAATCATCTGCTAAAATAATTTCACCCAAATGCTCAATATTTTTTGCTTTTATTAAGGCATTTTCACAAAAAGTTTGACCAGTTTCTTCTGGAGGATCATAATCCTTTTTTAATCCAACAACATTGAAATCACTAAAGATTTCTTTAATTTCCTTTAATTTATGTTCGTTGGAAGTTGCGACTATGATTTTATGTGTTAAAGGCATTTGTCCAATCCTTAGCAAATTTTTTTATACCAATGTCTGTAAGTGGATGGTTAAACATCAAATCAAGTACATCAGGTGGTATTGTTGCAATATCTGCGCCAATTAGGGCTGCTTGTACAACATGTTTTGGACTGCGCACGCTTGCGACTATAATTTCCGTTTTAAAATTGTAATTATCAAATATTGTTTTAATTTCTTCAACTACTTCAATACCTTCATATGAAATATCATCAAGTCTGCCAATAAATGGACTTACATAGCTTGCTCCCGATTTTGCAGCAATGAGTGCTTGAGATGCGCTAAAAATCAGTGTCATGTTAATTTTAATATTTTCTTTACTAAGCACTTGTGTAGCCTTAATGCCTTCTTTTGTAAATGGGATTTTTACTACGACATTTTTACCTAATTTTGAAAACTCACGTGCTTCTTTAATCATCTCTATTGATGTAGAGCCAATTACTTCTACACTTACTGGCCCATCTACAATTTTTAAAATCTCTTTTATAGCTGGCAAAAATTCTTTTCCTTCTTTTGCAACAAGTGATGGATTTGTAGTTACTCCATTTACTAAACCCAAACTAGTGTAATAAATGATTTTATCAATATTGGCTGTGTCTAAAAAAAATTTCATATCTACCTCCTTATTTTTTATCCTCATATTGTTTTTTACACTTTTTAGAGCAAAAAAACAAATTTTTATATTGAATTGCCTTTTTTTTTGAAAAATAAATACCGCAATTGGCGCATTCTACCAATTCATCTAAATGCGTATCACTAGAATTTTGCTTTAATTTTCTGCGTTTTCTTACAACATAATAAATATAAATAATAAATAAAATCAATAAAAATAACTTAAGCATTTTTTATCAGAACTTTTTTGATATTTTTTTTATCCCGTAATTTAATTTCATATACAAAACCATTGTAAATTATTTTTTCATCTTTTTTAGGTATATAACCAAATTTATAAAGCAAAAAACCGCCTAATGTTTCATAATCAGCTTTTTTTTCTATATTTATATTCAAAGCTTCATTTAATTTTTCAATTTCTATATCACCATCGACTAAAAAACCATCTTTTATTTTAACAATTTTCTTCTCAACTACATCGTACTCATCCTCAATTTCACCAAAAATTTCTTCTAAACAATCTTCAATTGTTAAAATACCGCTACAACTACCATACTCGTCAACTACTACTACCATTCTCAAACCTTCTTGCTTCATTTTTGTAAAAATGTTTTCTATAAGCGTATACTCTGGAAAATATATAGGTTCTTGAGCATATTTTTTTAATGGCTCATCTAATTTTGCATCGACTAAATCATATATATTTACGATTCCAACAATATTATCAACCCTTTCTCTAAACAAAGGAATCCGAGTATAATCGTTGTCTTTATTTGCCAAAGCTAAATCTCTTACCGTTTTGTTTTCTTCAAGCATAAAAACTTTTTTTAAGGGCACCATAATTTCTTGAGTTTTTTTCTCTTTAAAGTTTACAATCTGGTTTATCATTTCTGCTTCTAAATCTGAAATGTTACGCTTAAAATATTTGCTTTTAACAATCATTTTAATTTCATCCCGTGTGGGAAAATTTTGCTTAGATTTGACAGAAATTTTTTTTTGCAAAATATTTGATAAATGAAACATTAAAACAATAATTGGGTAAAATATAAGATTGAATATATACACAACAAGAATTGTTTTTCTCGTCAAAAAAAGAGGGTAGTTTCGGTACAGTATTTTTGGTAAAATCTGTCCAAAAATGACAGCTATAGGCCATAAAAAGATTATTGCAAAAAAGGAATTGTGTAGGATTTTTTCACTAAGGTATGCGCCTATGTAGGAGGCTATTACTAAACTTACATTTGTGCCAACTAATGCTGCAGATAACAATTTTTGGGGTTCTTTTGAATAACTTAAGATAATAGATGAAATTTTAGATTTAGAATCTATATTTTCATGGTTTAACGATAAAATACCTATTTCGACTCCATCAAATATTGCTTCAAGTAATGTTAAAATTAAGATACTAATAACAAGTATGAAAATCATTAAGTAATTAAACCATTAACAATGATATTAACTGCTTCTTCTTCGTCTAAGCCTTTTGACATTAATAAATCGAGTTGGTCTTGTCTAATGCGTCCAACGCTAGCTTCATGTGTAAGTTCTGATTTTTCATTTACAACTTTTAAGATGGGCACAGTTGATACTAACACATCAAGACCCTTTACAACTTCATTGCATTCTATATGACCTTTTGAGTAAGCCCCATTGCCATATGCTTCGTTTATCACATTTGCTTGAGTAGAATCGGTTGCAAAAATTGATGATTTTGCTATACCAGAAGAATACTGTCCATTTAATCTTAGGATTTCTTGGATATCAATTTTATCATCTTTTTTGCCATAAATTTTGCTTTCTAAATCAGCTTTTGCATAATCATCTATATCAAGATCCAAAACGACATTTATTCGGCCAACACGCGTTTTTGTCGCATAAAATTTACTCTGAAAGAAGGCATTTTTATCCAATTTTGCATATGTTATAGTTTCAACAAATATACCACCCCTTTCGTCATGAAAATGCTCATCTTCATAAAATACAGATGAGTTTTTACCAATATACATTTGAGAAATCATTTTATGATGTAGTTTTTCAATATTTGTTAAAATACAGTGCGATTTAAATTTCACTTTCACATTTGAACCTATATTGTAGTTAAACTGTAATAGTTGTTCGCCAGCTTTTTCCAAAAAACCTGTACATAGATGCACAGGTATAGGGATAACAGTATTATCTTGTATATCCACATCAATAACTACAACACCATCGCCGCGAGTTTTTGACTTTACATCAATTCCCTTTAATGTACTTAATCCAACAACTTTATTTCCGCTAACAATAATTGAGGCCACGCCTCTATTTTTAATAGATGTATCATTTGTATTTTTTTCGTACAAATCTACCAATTGGTTAAATTCGTTTTCATATGCTTTTACAATATCAATCATAATTCTTTTTCCTTTGGCGCGTTAACATTATCACATACATCACACGTGCTTTTGTAGTAATCAATTATATCACTGCAAATACCGCTTTTAAGAACTCTACCATCACAAATTAAATATGAATAATCACTATGTTTGGCAATTTCTTCTCTGTGAGTGATCAAAATAACACCTGTGCCATTTTCTTTTAGATAATTCATTATATCTACAATCATATCCAAACTCATTAAATCTATTCCAGAATCTGGCTCATCCATTATTAAAAATCGTGGTTTTAGCAAAACACAGCTTGCAATTTCTACTCTTTTTCTCTCACCACCAGATAATTTTTTGTCCAGAAAGCGCGACAAATACACATTTGGGTTTAGTCTCACAAGATCCAAAGCTTTTTTTATATTATCTAATTTTATTTTTCCGCCTAAACTTAAATAATTTTGAATACTTAGTCCTTCAAACCTAGCAGGCTCTTGCCAAAGCAAACTGATACCTAACCTTGCGCGCTCAGTTATATTTAAATTAGTTATATCTTGATCATTTAGGTAAATATTTCCATTAGTTGGTTTATAGTCTGACAAACCCATAATAATATATGCAAGCGTTGATTTTCCGACGCCATTGCTGCCAATAATTGATGTAATTTTGTTTTCTTCAAAGCTCACTGTCACGTTTTTTATAATTTCCTTCGAATTACGCAAATACTTAATGTTTTCTAACTTTAACATAGCATATCTCCTCTAAATTATATCCTAAACCAATTCCATGTCAAGTTTCTTAAGTCTTTCAATCTCGTCTCTGTACTCAATAGCCTTTTCAAATTCCATTTTTTCTGATGCCTCTTTCATTAATCTATAAAGCTCACTAATTATTTTAGGTAAATCTTTCTTTTTTATATTATTAATCTCAGGATTTTCTAAATAATCTAAATCACACATTTCCAATACTTTGCTATCTTTATTTTTAATTATAGTTGTTGGTGTTATATTGTGCTTTATATTGTATTCTTCTTGTATTTTTCTCCTTCTTAGTGTTTCATTTATTGCTTCTTGCATAGAATTTGTTACATTATTGGCATAAAAAATTACTTTTGAAGTAGCATTTCTTGCTGCTCTTCCAGCAGTTTGTATAAGACTGGTTTTGCTTCGCAAAAAACCTTCTTTATCAGCATCTAGTATAGCAACCAAATTTACTTCTGGAATATCAAGACCCTCGCGTAACAAATTAACGCCAACAAGGCAATCGAATTTATCGTTTCTCAAATCCCATATTATTTTTGCTCGTTCAATGGCATCAATTTCAGAATGCATATACTTAACCCTAAGGCCTAAGTTATTGTAATATTCACTTACATCTTCTGCCATTTTTTTTGTTAGAGTTGTAACCAATACTTTACCTTTTTTTGCAACACTATCTTTAATCTGAGCAAACAAATCATCTATTGCACCATGCATTGGCTTTACTATAATTTCTGGATCCATAAGTCCAGTTGGACGTATGATTTGTTCTATTATGTAGGGTTTTGATAGTTCAAGTTCAAACTCAGAAGGTGTAGCTGAAACAAATATAACTTGGTCTATTTTTTGCATAAACTCATCAAATTTTAGAGGTCTATTATCTAAAGCGCTTGGCAATCTAAAACCATACTCTACAAGTGTTTTTTTTCTTGAATAATCGCCATTATACATACCTTTTATCTGAGGTATTGTAACATGGGATTCGTCAATTATTAGCAAAAAATCATTGTTAAAATAATCAACTAAAGTAATAGGCGGCTCACCGGGTTTTCTATTTGAAAAATGCAATGAATAGTTCTCGATTCCGCTACATGTGCCAGTTTGTTCCATCATCTCAATATCAAAATTAACCCTTTCTTCAATACGTTGAGCTTCTAAAAGTTTATTTTGAGACTTAAAAAAATTAATACGCTGCTTCAACTCTTCTCTTATCCTATAGATTGCAATATCGCGTTTTTGTTTTGTTGATACATAATGACTCGCTGGGAAAATAATTGCTGAATCTTTTTTTTCTATCAACTTAGCAGTCAGTGGATCAAAAATCAATATTCTTTCCACGCTATCACCAAAAAACTCTACTCTTAAAGCCATATTTTTAAAATAAGACAAATATATATCAACAATATCTCCCCTTACGCGAAAACTCCCTCTTTCAAAGTCAATGTCGTTTCTTTTATATAAAAGCTCAATCAATACATTTAAGAATTTTCTAATGTCTAATTTATCGCCAACCTTTATATTAAAAGACATACCCTCATAATCTTCTTTTTCTCCAATTCCGTATATGCAAGATACGCTTGCTACAACTATAACATCTTTCCTTGTAAGCAAGCTCATTGTTGCTTTTTGACGTAATCTATCGATTTCATCATTAATAGATGAATCTTTTGCAATGTATGTATCTGTGCGTGGCACATAAGCTTCTGGCTGATAATAATCATAATAGCTAATAAAATACTCAACAGCATTATTTGGAAAAAAATTTACAAATTCTGTATACAATTGACTGGCAAGCGTTTTGTTGTGAGAAATTACAAGGACAGGCTTATTTATATTTTTTATCACATTTGCTATTGTGAATGTTTTTCCGCTACCTGTTACACCAATTAATGTTTGGAATTTTACGCCCTTTTTTGTGTTGTCAACTAAGTCTTTTATTGCAAACGGCTGATCACCAGTTGGCTTGTAGTCTGAATGCAGTGCATATATCATCTAAAACCTCTTAACCAATTGCCCCGAGGGTGCTATCTTATCAATAAATAGTATTCCATCTAAATGGTCTATTTCATGTTGAATAACAACCGCCTCAAATCTCTTGGTTTCCAATATTTGAGTTTTTCCGTCTAAATCCAAATACTTAACGGTAATTTTTTTTGGTCTTGAAACATATCCTACATAATCTGGCACACTTAGGCATCCCTCTTTTGTAACTATATCATCCAAGCTTTTTTCGAGAATTGTTGGATTTATCATAATGAGCCTTCCGTGATTTTTATTTTTTGTCTTTGATACGTCCACTGCTACAATCCTCAGTAAATTTCCTATTTGGACAGCAGCTATACCAACGCAGTGACTATAGTAATCAAGCGCAAACATTAAATTGTCAACGACAAACAATACTTTTTGATCAATACAGCTAACTTCTATTGAGCGTTTTTTTAAAAACTTATTTGGAAACTTTACTATTTCTATCATTCATATACTGTAGGATTCAATTGGTCTAATTGAAAAATCAACGCCTATGTTGTTTGATATGTTATTTAGAATATCGTTGACTATACTAATATTTATTTCTATTGGTACCTCAACCTCAAGTATCATAATATAAATATCTTTTTTGGCACCAGTGACACGAGTTTTTAAATCAACAATATTTATATTAAGATCGCTCAAGCTTTTTGTAGTTTTATACACAATCCCAATCTTATCGCTTCCGTATATAGAAATCATATAATTTTTAGACTTTGGTTTTTGCGTGTCTAATACTTCGATTTTTCTAACAGAAATGCTAAGCTCTAAATCTTTTCTGATACTAGCAAAGGCTTTTTTTAACTCAAGCACACCCGTTTCTTTTTGCGATGAAACGATGAGTATCATCGAAAACTGATCTCTCAAAAGCGTAGACGAAGAATCTTCTATATTAAAATTAAGCTCGTATAGCACTTTTGCAACACCTGCTACTATGCCAGGTTTGTCTTTGCCAATAACTGTTAAAGCATAATAATGTTTCATAGCGCTTTATTATAACCCATTTTTCCAAAAATACAAACTAATTTTTCCCATATCTGATGGATATAAGTATGGCACTCATAATAAATAATATGCCTACAAATTGCCAAAAACTAATAGTTTGTCCAAAAAATATATAAGCCAATATTGACGAGCCAATAATTTCACCTAGCGTTGTGATTGCAACTGCAGCTGCTTTTAGGTATTTTAGTACCCAGTTAAAAGCAGTATGCCCTATAAGTTGGGGTATCATTGCAAGCAAAAACATAAAAGAAAAGTCTTTTGCACTATAGTTGGTTATACTGACATTAGCAAAAGCTACTAATATTGTTATAAAAACCGCAGCTGATGTATATACAAGCGTGATATATTTATTTGTATCCATGCTTTTTCTTAAGCTAGAGCCTATAATAAAGTAAAAACTTACACTAAAAGCGCCAATTATAGCTAACAAGTCACCAAATAAAGCTGTTTTATCAATTTTTGTTCCAAACAAATTGCCATCGCTTGCTGTAATTATAAGCGTTCCAATAAAGGAAGCTAATAAAGCAATTAGGATTTTTGATGAAAACTTTTCTTTCATTAAAAGTAAAGATATTATTACTACAAAAAATGGGTTTGTGCTAACAAGAACAACTGAGCTTGCAATGGAGGTGTATTTAAGAGAAGCAATCCAAAAATAAAAATGCAGCGCTAAAAAGACGCCACTTAAAAAACCCAAAAAAAGTTCTCTGTTTTGTATGGGCAGTAGTCTTTTTTTGTTTACTAAGTTCATTAATAGCAAGATTAGCGCTGCAATATCCAACCTATACATTGACAATACTAAGCTTGGCACATCTTGACATTCCTTTATAAATATGGAAGCAAAGCTTACGCCTAATATTCCCAAAAGGCTATTTAAAATAATTTTGTGTTTAATCAAATCCATGTTCTGTTCGAGCTATTATTTCATTTTGCAATTGTTCGTTCAAATGGCAAAAATAATCGCTATACCCTGCTACCCTTACAATTAAATCTGAATAGTCTTGTGGTTTTTTTTGTGCTTCTTTTAATGTATTTGCATCAACAACATTAAACTGAACATGGTGTCCATCAAGTTTAAAATATGCTCTAATTAAATTAACTAAAGCGCCTGTACCCTTTTGGTCTTTTAATACATCAGGCGTAAACTTCATGTTTAAAAGCGTCCCGCCAGTTTTTGGATGATCCATTTTTGAAGCTGACTTAATTACTGCTGTTGGACCTTTTCTATCGGCACCTTGCACTGGCGATATGCCTTCTGAAATAGGTTCGCCTGCAAGTCTGCCATCAGCAGTTGCAATCATTTTAGAACCAAAATATACATGTACTGTTGTAGGAAGCATATCTATTCTAAATGTACCACCTTTGAATGTTGGCCTTGCGTCAATATTTTTGAAAAATTCTTCGAATACTTGTTGCATTATTGCATCGGCATAATCATCATCATTTCCATACTTTGGTACTTTATTCAACATTATTTGTCGTTGAATCTCGTATCCTTGAAAATTAGATTTCAATATGTTTAATAAATCGGTTTGTTTAACGGTTTTTGTATCAAATATGAGATACTTAATACTAGATAGACTATCTGTTACTGTACCAATGCCAGTGCCTTGAATATAGCATGTATTGTACCTTGCGCCACCTGCATTGAAATCTTTTCCGTTTCTAATGCAATCATCAATTAAAATGGACAAGAATGGGGCAGGGCAGTATTTTGCATAAATTTGCTCAATAATCAAACTTCCTCTAACCTTGATATCAATAAAATGCTTCAATTGCTTTTTATAAGCATCAAAGAATTCATCAAATGATTTATAATCTTCAAAATTTTTTATTTCTAGACCAATTTTTTTATTTGTTAGTGGATCAATGCCATTATTTAGCGTTATTTCAAGAATTTTTGGCAAGCTAAAATAGCCAGTTAATGTATAACTCTCTTTTCCAAATGCACCGGCTTCCACACAGCCACTTGTACCGCCAAGCCTAGCATCTTCTAATGACTTGCCTTGTCTTAAAAGTTCCAAAACCACAGCGTCTGCATTAAAAATAGCTGGTTGTCCAAAACCAGTTTTGATAATATCTATAGCTCTTTTTATAAACTCGTCTGGCGTTTTTTTGCTAACATGAATTGATGGGTTTGGTTGCACAAGTCTCATTTCTTCAATAACATCCAACATTAAGTAAGAAAGCTCGTTAACGCTTGGGTTGCCTTTACTGTCTAGACCGCCAAGATTAATTTGAGCAAAGTCGGTGTAGGTTGAGCTTTCTTGAGCTGTTACTCCAACTTTAGCAACAGCTGGATGATTATTAAACTTTATCCACAAACACTCAAGTAATTCTTTGGCTTTTTCTTTTGTTATAATACCTTTTTCAATATCTTTTTTGTAAAATGGATACAAATGCATATCTAGTTTACCAGGACTAAATGAATCCCAACCATTAAGTTCAGTAATTACGCCTATATGCACAAACCAATAATATTGAATTGCTTCGTAAAATGTTTCGGGTTTATGCGCTGGAACTTTTTTGCATATTTGTGCAATTTCTAATAATTCTTTTTTTCTTAATGGGTCTTGCTCATATTGGGCAAGCCTTTGTGCTTCTTTAGCATACCTATTTGCAAATTTTATTATTGCGCTAGCAGCAATTTTCATTGCTTGAAGCTCTTCTTTTTTACTTAGACTTTCGCTGTCATTTTTTAAATCTTTTATTACTTCCTCTATTTGGTCAATAATATCTAGCATACCCAATTTGTAAATTTTATCTCCTGCTACTGTATGTCCTGGTGCTCGCTGTTCCATAAATTCGGTAAAAACTCCGGCTTCAAAAGCATTTAACCATTCTTCTTCCATATGCGAAAATATTTTTTCTCTTATAGTTTTGCCTTTCCAATAAGGTATTATTACATCTTTGTACAAATCATATACGTCTTTATCAACTATATATGGTACTTTGTCACGTTCGTTTAAAATTTTTAAATCTTCTAAAGAGTGTAAATTAATTTCGGGGTAAGTGGGCGTGGCTTTAGGCAATTCCCCCCTTTCACCAACAATCAGTTCTCCATCAAATATAGTAACTTTTTTATTTTCCAAAATATACTCAAACGCCATTGCCCTTTTTAGCGCTACGCTATCAATATCATTTTTTTTATAAAACTCAGTTAAAAGCATTGCCCTTTCAATGGATATTTTTTCTATAGACTCTATGCTTTGTTTGTATAGTTTTTTTACACGTTCACTGCAGCCCCTCAATGACTTCGAGTTTTTAAAAGTTACCACTGAACAGCTTGTTTGCATGTTAGCCTCCTATATTTACAATAAAGTTTTGAGATCTAAAAAAGTTTGCAATTGTCTCAATGTCTTTTTCAGATGGTTTTTGAATATGTTTAAGTTTAAACTCCATATTGAGTCGCCTATATTTATCTATCATCATATTGTGGTACAAAAGCAAATCTATCTTTCGTATTTCTAGTCTATTTAGCAAAGTACAAACATCTAAAAGATTATTTGGATTATCATTGATTGTAGGAATTATAGGGATTCGAATATTAATTTTTTCTTTGGCTACTTTTGAGAGCTTTTCTAGATTTTCAAGTATGAGTTCGTTTGATACGCCAGTGTATTTTTTGTGCAAGACTGGATCCATAATCTTTAAATCGTATAAAAATTGGTCAGTATAATCTAAGGTTTTTTCTATATTAAAAAATTTTGTATATCCAGACGTATCAATAGCTATGTGTATGTGATTTTCCTTTATACGTTTTAGTAATGCCAATAAAAAATTAAATTGAAGATATGGCTCGCCTCCAGATATTGTAACGCCACCTTCATTACTAAAAAAAATTTTATCTTTTAAAATTTCTTCAAGGATTTCGTCTACACTATAGAGTTTGCCAATAGCAGTAAGTGAATTTGTAGGGCAAAACTTTGTGCACTCCAAACATTGGTTACACAAATGTTCATTGATATAAAAATTACTTTCATTTATGAAAATAGCGTTTTGCTTGCAAACATTAACGCATGTTTTGCAATAAATGCATTTTTCTTCATAACGTATAATTTGTATTTTTAAACGTTGACTTTCTGGGTTGTGACACCAAAGACAAGACAAGGGGCATCCTTTAAAAAATACTGTTGTTCTAATGCCTTCACCATCATGTATAGAATAGCGCTTAATATCAAAAATCAAACCTTTCATTTTTTAAAGTAATACTCCATAATATACTTTTCTTGGACAGAAAATGACCAATGAACATCTTTTATAAACGTACTTGCGCTTTTGCAATCTTTGGTTAATAATTCTATGAATTTTTCATGCTCTTTTATTGAATTTTTTTCCCACTCTAGCAAATAATGCTTATTCATTGTAAAATCATATAGTCTTTGCCTTAATTTTTTAATAATGTCCAATGCATAGTAATTTTTGCTCATGTGCAAGTATGTATTGTGAAAATTTAAGTTGTTTTGATAAAACAAATCAAAATCAGATGAATCGATGGCGCTTTGCATAATATCATTATATTTTTTTAACATTTCAATTGTTTCGTTTTTAATATTTGGGTACACTTCTTCTATAACTGAACACTCTAAAGCGCCAATTATCTGATAAAAGCATTTAATATCATCTAAAGTAAGCTCTTTTATTAATATTCCTTTTCTTGGTATTATTGTAACAAAACCATCTGATTCCAATTGCAACAGTGCGTCACGAAGTGGCGTTTTGCTAATTTTTAATTGCTTTGATAAGGCGCTTATGTCAATATACGTGCCACTTTTTAATTTTTGTTTATTTATCTGTTCTTTTAGATATTCATATACTTGTTCTCTTAGAAGTTTTAAATTTATTTCCATGCAACTGATATCTGATATATCACAAATTTTCTAAAAAAACCACAAAACTATTTAAATACATTAAAAACAATTATTCTCTTCTACCCATCCCAAATAAATTTAAAAGCATTAAGAAAAGGTTTATGAAATCCAAGTACAAAGCGAGCGCGCCAATTACAGAGCCTTTTAAAACTGCAGAGCCATCATCTGCATCAATGCTATAGCTCATTTGTTTGAGTTTTTGGTTATCATAAGCGGCAAGTCCAGCAAAGACAATTACGCCAATTACGCTTACAACAAAATACATCATTGGACTTTTTAAAAAAATATTCACAACGCTTGCAACAATAACGCCAATTAAACCCAAAAATAAAAAATGCCCAAAACCCGTTAAGTCTTTTTTAGTTGTTAGCCCAAACAAGCTCATTGCTAAAAACATCAATGCGCTTGTTCCAAATGCCGAAGCAATAACTGTTTGCGTATATGCTAAAAAAATGAAAGACAATGTAACGCCGTTTAATAAACTATACAGTATAAACAAAACAGCAGCCACTTGCGCATTAAGCTTGTTAATTGCTCCACTTATTGTGAATACCAAGCCAAACTCTGCAATTATTAAAACCCAAAATAAAATAGGATTTTTTGCAATCGCCATTAATATTTGCGGGCTTTGAGATACTCCATAAGAAATCAAAAATGTTAAGCCTAACCCAAAAAACATCCACAGATACACTTTGCTTATAAATGTTGATGCGCTTATTGCTTGTGTTTGAGACCCTAATATTGTATTTTGCATTTTTACCCTCCTTTATTTGCTAATTATAATATTATTTACAAGTTAGTCAAGAGTTTGAAACAAATGTAACGATAATGATGCCGAGCGAAATAAGAATAAGACCAATTATTGAAGATAGAAAAATTTTTTGACCTAAAAAAATATTCAAGTAAACAAGTGACAAAAATGGGGTTAAATATATTCCACTTGATATAATATGTGTTTTTAAATATTCAAGTGCTTTAAACCAAAAAATGAAACTGATGCCATTTATAAATACACCATTAATTGTTAACCAAAAAAGACTATTCAAATCAGGTATTTTGAAATTTGATAATACAAAAACGGTTGGTGTAATAAATAACAATACAAACAAAAAATATATAAATACACTTGTTGTTTTTTCAAAATTTTTCTTTTTGCCAATTATTGAATATACTGCAGCACTGAGTGCAGCAAGAATGGCATAGAAATCTCCTTTAATATTGCTCAAATTTATTTGATACAAGCTTCCTTTTGTGATAATTATTACAATCCCAAAGAAACTAACCAATATAGCAACAAATTTTTTTATTGTAAATTTTTCTTTAAATACAAATATTGAAATAATAAATAAAAATACGGGCCACGTGTAATTTAAGATAAACACTACTGTCGCATCAGCTATGCTAAACGCCTTATATAGCATTAAATAGTTAAAATAAATACCTATAAAGCCAATCAAAGCCATGTATAAATAATCTGACATTTTATATGAAAAAAGCATTTTGAATTTTCCTTGCAAAATCACAAATAAAAACAATACACCAGTTGAAACGATAGTCGAATAAAAAAGCATTTGTATATTATCTAAGTCGGATAAAATATTTTTAGAAGCTATTGGTATAAAAGCCCAACATACTATACATAGAAGTAAGTAAATATAGCCTTTTTTTGTATCTGACATTAAAGTATTTTACTTATAAAAGCTTTTGTTCGCTCTTGTTTGGGGTTTGTAAATATTTCTTGCGGTGTACCTTCTTCTACAATTTGTCCCTCATCCATAAATACTACTCTATCACCAACTTCTCTTGCAAATCCCATTTCATGGGTTACAACTACCATTGTCATGCCTTCTTTTGCTAAATTTCTCATAACATTTAAGACTTCGCCTACCATTTCCGGATCAAGCGCACTTGTTGGTTCATCAAATAACATTACAATAGGATTCATAGCTAAAGCCCTAGCGATTGCTACGCGTTGTTGCTGGCCTCCAGAAAGCTCATCGGGGTAATGATTTGTTTTTTCTTCTAAACCTACTTTTTTTAGCAATTCCATTGCCAAAGCGCGGGCTTCTTCTTTGGATTTACCAAGTACTTTAATAGGTCCAATAGTTATGTTATCCAGCGCGGTTAAATGAGCAAATAAATTAAAATGTTGAAACACCATGCCAACTTCTCTTCTAACTAAATTTAAATTTGTTTTGTTGTGTGTTATTTCAATATTATTTATGTAAATTTGTCCACTGTCAACTTTTTCTAAACCATTTAAACATCTTAAAAATGTACTTTTGCCAGAGCCAGAAGCCCCCATTATAACAACAACTTCTTTCGGTTTTATAGACAAAGATATGCCTTTTAACACTAAATTTTTTCCAAAGCTTTTTTTTATGTCTTTAGCGTCTATCAATCTTAAATCTCCTTTCTAAATAACCAGAAATTCCAGTTAGTGTAAAAATCATAGCTAAATACAATATAGCTACAGCGGTCCAAATTTGCAGTGATGCAAATGTAGTAGAGATAATTATCTGGCCTTGCCTAGTTAGTTCTGATATTGAAATAACAGACAATAGCGAAGTATCCTTTATAGTCTGTATGAATTGGTTTACAAGAGGTGGTATCATGCGTTTAAAAGCTTGAGGCAATATAATATACCTCATTGTTTTGTATTTTGTCATTCCTATGCTGTAAGCGGCTTCTGTTTGGCCCTTACCTATAGATAAAATACCAGCTCTAATAATTTCTGTAATATACGCTCCTTCATTAAGTGATAGTGCAAGTATACCTGCAATAGGCGTAAAATAAGGATGAAACCACTTATGTAAAGGTAAAATCATAGGGAGTGCAAAGTAGATATAGAAAATCTCCACAAGCAAAGGTAATCCTCTAAAAATATGAACATAAACTTCGCCTATTTTTTTAAATAAAGGTGTATGTGATATCTTAAACAATGCAAATATAAGACCAAGAACTGTTGCAACAAATATTACAACAACCGAATAAAAAAGCGTTAATTTAGCACCATATAACAGTTGAGGCAAATATTGCAAAATAACATCAAAACTATTCATCGATAACTACCTTAAATATTAGAATCATCAAGCAACCCATCACTTTTCAAAAATGAGTTGCTTGATTTATAATGGCTATATTATTTTGTTATTAAGCCAGCATCATCGCTGCCAAAATACTTTCTATAGATTTTTAGATACTCGCCATTTTTAATAATCTTTTCCAACCCAGCATTTACTATTTCAAGTAATTTTGGGTCTTGTTTACTAACAGCAATTCCATAATCCTCGCCAGTTAATAATTTGCCTACAGTATGAACATTTTTATGCGTGCTTGCGTAATTGATGTTAACTGGATTATCAAACACTACAGCTTGGGCCCCGCCATTTTGCAATTGATTGTAAGCATCATCAATATTTGTAAAGCGCTCAACCTTAATATCTTTCATTTTAGATAGCATTATATCAGCAGTTGTGCCTAATTTTGTTGCTACAGTCTTTCCTTTCAAATCAGCTAAATCTTTAATATTGCTACCTTTTTTAACCAATATTGATTGTCCTGAGTGGTAGTATGGTTTTGAAAAATAGACAACTTGCGCTCTTTGGGGTGTAATAGTCATACCAGCCACAGCCATTTGAATTGTGCCAGTTTGAAGTGCAGGAATCAAACCTTGAAAATCCATAGTGTGCCATTCAACTTTAAAACCTTCAACTTTTGCTATTGCATTGACGAGATCAACATCAAAGCCTACGACTTTACCATTTTTTTCCATTTCAAATGGTGGGAATGTTGTGTCTACGCCAACTTTCACAACCTGCTCAGCTTTTGCCAAATTCGCCAAGCCAAAAGTAAAAACAAATAGCGATACAGCAAAAAACAGCATAAACTTACGCAACATACAAACCTCCTTTTAATTTCCTACTTTATTTTAACATTTTATAATTGTTTTGTCAATTTTGTTAAGGGCAGCTTAAGCTGCCCTTAGGACTTTAAGACTTGGGAGGTCTTAAGGCTAATGAGACTATGATGCCTACGATTGCTATTACCATTACAATTGGAAAAACGCTATAATAAGAACCAGTCATGTCTTTGATTTTGCCAGATAGCAAAGTTCCCAAAATTGCTGCAATGCCGTAAGCTGTAAATATTACGCCATAATTTTTGCCATAGTATTTTGTGCCAAAAAATGTTTTTGTAGCTGTTGGTGCAATTGCAAGCCAACCACCTAATGTGAGCCACAGCAGTGAAAAGGCAAAGAAGTATACGCCTATGCTTTTTGAAACGTATAACATACCCGTTGCCAAAACTATTATGATAAATGATAAAATTGCAGCATTTCTTGGCTTTAATTTGTCTGTAAGCCACCCAAAAAAAGGTCTACCAGCAAAGTTAAAAATTGCAAATAGCTGAAGGGCTGTTGCAGCTATTGCGGTTGAGATTTTAAGCTCTTTTCCTACAGGCGCTGCAATACCAATAGCCATTAATCCTGCCATTGCGCCAATTATATATAAAAACCACAAAACCCAGAATGTGCTTGTTGCCATCGCTTCACTTCTGTCAAAGTCTTTTGCAACAGCTGTAGTTTGAACTGTGCCTGAAGTAGCTGAAGCAACTTTATAACCATCTGGTGGAAATTTGAAAGGCAATGATAGAATTATCAATAGGACAAAAAATACAACTCCTAAATATGTAAATGTATTTAATGGGCCTACAGAAGCAATTAACGCTTTAATAATAGGTGCCATAATTAATGCGGACAACCCAAAGCCACCCACAGTTAAGCCTATTGCTAAACCACCTTTATCTGGAAACCACTTAGCTGCTACAGCAACTGGACAACCATAAACCAAACCTACACCAAAGCCGCCTAAAATTCCATAAATCAACGAAAGCATTAAAATGCTACTTGAAAAACCAGCCAATATCCATCCTATACCAACAAGTACGCTGCCAGCTATCATCGTGTTTTTTGGCCCCCATTTTTGCATAATATTGCCGCCAATTGGCATTGCTATAGCAAATACAGCCAAAAACAGCATAAATGGGTAACCACTTTGTGTTGCCGATATTTTCCAGAGTTTTTCGAGTGGAACCCTGAATAAACTAAAAGAGTAAATGGCGCCTAACATAATATTAACGATTAAACCAAGAACTACATACCACCATCTACTACCACTAACTTGAGATGATTCTTGAACCATACTAACCTCCTAAATAAATTATTTTATTTAATATTAACTATAACAAAATTTTTTTCTTTTGTCAATTAATTTTTACTTTTTTATATAATTATTGATATTTTTATGTAATATTTAGTCAATCATTAGTAAATATCAAACCTAATAATTAAACTATAATTTAAAATAATATGTGTTTTTCATAATTCGTTTGTCAAACGGGATTGTCTTTTAATATAAAAATAGTAAAATATATGCATGAAAGTCTTAATTATTTTAGGCCCAACTGCCAGTGGTAAAACAAATACTGCATTTGAATTAGCAAAAGCCATTAATGGTGAAATTATTTCTGCTGACTCCATACAAGTATATAAGTTTTTTGATGTAGGTTCAGCAAAACCATCAAAAAAACAAATGGAAGTTGTTCCCCATCATTTAATTGATATTAAATATCCAAATGAAGAATTTAGTGCTATAGACTTTGCTAAAGCTGCTAAAAATTTAATTGAAATAATTCAAGAAAAAGGTAAAATACCAATTTTAACAGGTGGCACTTTATTCTATATTGATGCTTTACTAAATGGATTGGATGCTATACCTCAAATAAATCCTAAAATTAAAAATTTTTTTAATGATATATCAGATGAAAAAATAATAAATCTCTATAATTGGGTAAATATAATCGATCCAAAATGGGCGAAAAAAATAAACAAACATGATGTTAATAGAATCAATCGAGCCTTAAGCGTCTATCTGCAAACAGGAAAGGTATTAACAAGCTTTTTTGTAAGTAAGAAAAAGGACCATTTTTTTAATAATGAATTGATTTTTTCATTGCAAATTAACGATGAAGAGTTAAGAAAACGTATAAAGACACGAACGATTTCTATGATAAATGGCTTAATTGATGAAACTAAAAAATTAATAGAAATGGGATATGCTACTGCAAAACCCCTTCAATCAATAGGCTATAGACAAGCTTGCCAATATCTAAGTGGTAAAATTAGCGAAAATGAACTAATAGAAAGCATTATCCGCGAAACATTACTTTATGCTAAAAGACAAAAAACCTATTTTAATTCTAAATTTAGAGATAGGAGCATTCCTATAAATTACAGAAATGCTACAAAACTTATACTTGAATATTTAAGCCAAACTCATTTCTCTTAATCTTTTTATACGTTCTTCAATGGGCGGATGTGTAGAAAACAAATTTGTTAATCCTTTGGCACTAAATGGGTTAACTATAAAAAGATTTTCGGTAGTAGGGTTACCTTGTAAAGGTATATTTTTTGAATAGTATTCTAATTTTTCCAATGCACTAGCTAAGTATAAAGGGTTGCCAGAAAACTGCGCTCCCGCTTTATCTGCCTCGTATTCTCTTGCGCGTGATATTGCAAGTTGGATTAGTGTAGCAGCAAGTGGCGCAAATATAGCCATTGCTATTAACAATACAGGATTAGATTCACTATCTCTATCACGTGAAAATCCGCCAAAAATTGCAGCCCACCTTATCATATCGGCAATTATCATAATAGCGCCTGCAACGGTTGCAGCTATTGTTGAAATCAATATATCTCGGTGCTTTATATGCCCTAACTCATGACCTAAAACGCCCATAAGTTCATTTTCATTTAAAAGCTTTAGTGCGCCAGCGGTTATTGCCACAGCAGCGTGATTTGGGTTTCTCCCAGTTGCAAAAGCATTTGGTGCGTCTTGTGGTATTATATATATCTTTGGCATAGGAATATTTGCGTTATTGGCCAATTTATTCACAATTCTAAACAGCTGTGGATATTCGCTTTCACTAGCCTCTTGAGCATGATATATAGATAATGCAATCTTATCGGAAAAAAAATAACTAAAAAAATTCATCGCTATAGCTAAAGTAAAAGCTATTAAAGCTCCACTTCTTCCACCTAAAGCACTACCAATAAGTATAAACAAGGCAGTCATTAAACCCAAAAGCAGCGCAGTTTTAATACCGTTTATCATAAATATACCTCCT
>JAVRLY010000006.1:0-27141 GCA_031960885.1 Desulfurella sp.
TGATGGGTATTGACAAACCATACGATGATGTTGCAAGATTATATTTTATACTACACTCAGACCATGAAAGTGGAAATGTTTCAGCTCATGCTGCTCACCTTGTAGCATCTGCTTTGTCTGATGCATACTATTCATATTCTGCTGGTATGTGCGGTCTTGCTGGTCCATTGCATGGCTTGGCCAATCAAGAAACATTAAAATGGATACAAGAAACCATGCAAAAATTAGGCGGTAAAGTTCCAACTAAAGAAGAGCTAAAGAAATTTATAGAAGACACATTGGCAAGTGGCCAAGTAGTACCAGGCTATGGTCATGCAGTACTTAGAAAGACTGACCCACGCTATATGGCACAAAGAGAATTCGCTCTTAAACATTTGCCTGATGACCCAGTCTTCCAAGTAGTATCTATGTTGTTTGAAGTTGTACCTCCAATTCTTTCAACGTTAGGCAAAGTAAAAGACCCATGGCCAAATGTTGATGCACATTCTGGTTGTATACAATGGCATTATGGCGTTGTAGAATACGATTTCTATACAATACTGTTTGGAATTGGTCGAGCCTTGGGTGTTCTTGCTAACTTAGTATGGGATAGAGCACTTGGATATGCAATCGAAAGACCAAAATCTGTTACAACAGATATGCTTGAAAAATGGGCAGGTATTAAATAATCAATCAAACAGCAAGACTAAAGATTTATAGTTAAAGGAGGGGTTTAAACCTCTCCTTTTTTGTTTATGGAGGCGCAAGTGGACATATTGATAACTGGCGGAGCGGGTTTTATTGGTGCAAACCTTGCACTTGAATTACAAAAAATCTCAGATAACATAACTATTATTGATGATTTTTCAAAAGGTGTTTATAAAAATTTGGAAGGTTTTGAAGGAGACGTTGTAGTTCTCGACATTTCTCAAGAAAATATTGATTGGGAACACTATTTGGATTTTGAGCCCGATTATATTTTTCATGAAGCTTCAAATACAGATACAACATACCCAGATGATAAAGAAATGCTAAGAAGCAATATTGAAAGTTTTCGTAATATATTAGAGCTTGCCGTTAATTCTCAGTCAAAAATTATTTACGCTTCAAGCGCTGGCGTTTATGGCAAAGGCTCTATACCCATGAGTGAAAATTCAAAACGGGATCCTAAAAATGCCTACGCTTTTTCAAAGTACATTTTGGAAAATATGGCAAGAAAATATAGTGAAAATTACGATTTAGAATGTGTTGGTTTAAGGTATTTTAATGTATATGGGCCAAGAGAATCTTTTAAAGATAAAGCAGCAAGCATGATTTATCAATTAGCTTTACAAGTAATAGATGGTAAAAGACCGCGCATATTTGAATTTGGTGAGCAATTTAGAGACCAAATTTACATAAAGGATGTGGTAAACGCGAACATTAAAGCAATGGAAGCGCCTTCCGGTGTATACAATGTAGGTACGGGACAACCAACGTCATTTAATAAGATTGTAGAGGTATTAAACAAAGTTTTGGGAACAAAGCTGGAGCCAGAGTACATTAAAAACCCATATACTCAGTTCTATCAAGATCAGACTTTAGCAGATGTTAGTCTGGCTGCAAGCAAGATGGGCTTTGTGGCAAAATATGATATAGAATCTGGAATTGACGATTACATGAAGTGGTTAGGCTTTGTTTGATATTGTAAAGCTTGCTGGATTATCTTGTAGGCTATGTCCTAGAAATTGCAAGATAAATAGAAATGAAAAATTAGGCTTGTGTAAAACAAAAAACGCAATAGAGATTGCAAGCTACAATTTACATTTTGGCGAGGAACCGCCAATTAGCGGTGTTAATGGCAGTGGAACGGTTTTTTTTGCAGGTTGCAATTTATCATGCGTCTATTGTCAAAATTATCCAATAAGTCAATTAAAAAGCGCGTATAAAGCTATTAGCACATTGGAGCTAGCTAATATTTTTTTAGATTTGCAAAGGCGCAAAGCTCACAATATAAATTTGGTTACACCATCGCACTTTGTACATTTGATTGTCCAAGCTATAGAAATAGCAAGAGGCTATGGTTTTAAATTGCCTATATGCTTTAACACAAGCTCTTATGATAAAGCAGAAGTTATTGATTTTTTACAAGATTATATTGATATTTATTTGGCTGATTTGAAGTATGCAGATAATGACTTATCTTATAAGTATTCTGGAGTGAGTGATTATTTTGAAGTTGCTACAAAAGCTATTTTAAAGATGCAACGAACAAAAGGCTCACTTGTAATAGAAAACAGTTTGGCTAAAAAAGGTTTGATTATTAGACATTTGGTTTTGCCAAACAATATTGATAACTCTAAAAAGGTTTTAGATTGGATTGTAAATAATATTGAAAATCCAACGATTTCATTAATGAGACAATATTTTCCAGCATATAAAGCATTTAATTATATAGAAATATCAGAGAAATTAAGCGTAAACCATTGGAATCAAATATTAGAATATGCTTATAAGTTAGGTATAGACGGATATATACAAGTTGCTTAATTTATATATAATTAAATAGACTTAATTGATTGACTTTTGCAAAACTTTGCAATAGTGCTTGCATAATAGTGATTTCTCTTTCATAATCACCTATTACTTGAGCATAGTTTGCATCTTGAAGATTTGATATAGCCTGTGCATTTGATAATGATAGGTTTTCGATGCGAGTTTGAGCTAATTGCATGCGTTGCTCATAGGCGCCTATTATAGAGCGATTTGCATCAACCTGACCGAGAGAATTTTGTATATTTGTAATTGATTGTTGAAGCATATTTGTTAGTTTAAAAGAAAAAGAATCGCCTTGATTGAGTACTTTTGTCAAATTACCAGATTGGTTTAAATTAAGCACTACCCCATCGGGTAATTGAATGTTATCTAAATTAGATTGATTATTCACTGAATATACATTATTGCCTTGTGAATCTACAACATTTATATTATATGTTGTATTACCCGATGTTGTTTGGGGTGTGATTGTTATTTGTCCAACAAAATTGCCTTGTGAATTTGTAATTGTTAAAACATGTGCGCTTGAAGTTATATTTGCCGATACGCCGCTTGTTACTGTAATCGTCCAAGTGTCAGATGTATTACCAGAATAATAACCAGACAGAGTAGGTTGCAATGTAGAACCGCCATTCCAATTTGTGGCTTGAGAGATTTGATTTACTTGAGAGCCTGTAATGGCTGCTTGAGCATTATCAAAAGACCTAAATACATCAACGCCACCACCAAGGGTTGTAGTGTTAAATACACCAAATATGTTAGGTTCTGGAGTATTATTATTTGCAATACTCAAAGATAAATTCATTTGACTATTGCCACCGCGTAAATCTGTAACAACAATATGTCCATTTTGGATAGTTGCAGATACTGTACTGACAAAACCACCGCTTGAACCGTCACTAATTGTATTAAACATACCAAATACTGGGTTTTTGTTCGTTTGTGTTTGAATGTTTATGCTAAGTTTACTAGGACCAGTTTGGTTATCATCAATTTGTATAAGACCATGCGATATTGTAGCAGACACATTGAAGTTAACATTTACTAGATTTAAGAAAGAGCCTAATGTAGTACCAGCACTTACATTTAAACTAATTGTGGCTCCAGAAGAATGAGCTAATCCATTGACTGTAATGCCAGAGCCGCCTGTTAATTGACCAATTGTTGTTAGAGACGATGCTATTGAACCATCCGCAAGTGTTAAAACTTTATTGTTTTGCAAGACTTCTTTGGAACTAAGATTGTTGATAAAATTTAGTAGGCTTGATACTGTAGCGCCTGCGCTTACTGTAAAAGAGCCAGAAACGATATTGCCACTGTGGTCTGTGCCTTTTGCAATAATTGTGTAGCCACTTTGTAGTGAGATATTAGCTAAAGCATTATTGAGATGCAAATCTGTTAGTTTAGTTTGATTGGTTGCTGGGTCGTTGCTTACATTTAATAACTGATTATTAGATGTTATAGTTTGATTTTGCTGGTACAATAAATTATTTGCATTTATTGTTATAGGTGTAGATAAGCCATCTGAGTAAGCGATAGACTCATTATTGTTATCCCCAGTGTATGTGTTGGCGCTACCTTTGATATATGAAAATGTAACAGTAGAACTTTGAGAATTTTTCGGTATGTAAATACTAATCCCTCTACCTGTGTTAAACCATCCACCATTCTGCAATAAATTGGATACATTAACTGAAGTTGATAATTGGTCACCGCCAGCGCTTGAGCGATCTACGCCGTCTACGCTAATAGGTATAGCAATACCATTTTGGGAAATAGAAAGATTTCCATTGCCATCAATCTGAATCGAATAACTTCCACTGTTTAGTAGATTTATATCGCCAAAATTGTTTGATGTTTTTATTTGAATATTGTTATTAGTGGTAGATGTAGTAGCTACTTGAGGTGTAGTATCTTGTATAGGGGCAGTATTTGTTAAAAAACCGCTAAATAGATATTGTCCGCCAAACATAGTATTAGCGCTGTTTTTTATTTCTGCTTCTATTGCTTGTAATTGTTGGGCTATAGAAGCATTACTTGCTGAGTCATTAGTAGCATTTGCAGCTTGTATAATTAAAGACCCTGAATTTTGAAGTAGAGTGCTAATATTGCTTGTAGCTGTGTCTTGAGCTGACAAAACAGAATTAGCAGAATTGATGTTAGAAGTATACTGAGTCAATCTTGATTGTATATCATTTAGAGACAATACTTGCGATAGCGCAATAGGATTGTCGGATAAATTATTTATGCTTTTGCCAGTTGCCATTTGCGTTTGTGTATTATAAAGTTGCGAGTTTATATTGTTTAGATTTGAGAGGAAGTTGTTGTAAAGCATTGATTGCGTCACACGCATGCAATTACCTCCTATTGTACCATGTTGATTAAGGATTGCGTTATAGTATCAACCACACTAATGAACCTTGCGCTTGCTTGATATGCTGTTTGGTATTTAATTAGATTTGCAGCTTCTTCGTCAAGAGAAACGCCTTCTTGTGATTGAACCAAATTTTGAGTTTGTGTAACCATAGAATTTTGCGCATTTAATAAATTCTGGTTAGCTTGCAAATCAGATCCGATTTGGCCCAAAAATGAATTATAGTATTGGCTTATTGTTTGAGTATTTGAAACCAACACATTTTCATTTTGAAGATTAGCAATAGCTAATGCATTTGAGTTGTCGCCAGGTGACATAGTGGTGCCTGCGGCAATCTTGCTTGGATCATTAGTCACAATAGGATTTACATTAATATTTTGAGCATTTGTTCCGGTAAAAAAAGTATTTATGCCAGAAGCTGCCAAAAAATTGGATGTATCTTGTGAAAATGAAAACTGGTATCCGCTTTTTGCAACAATTTGAACATTTCCTTGGCTGTGTCCAGATATGCTCATAGACACTAAACCATTTAACGCACTATTGAATTTATTGGCAATTTGGGAAAAAGAATCATTTTGATTTACTACTACAGAATATGTGCCAACACTATTGCCAGAGGCGTCATAAACATTGACAGTTATTGTACCTGATTTAAGAGGTAAATTGACACCATTTTGCTCTGATTGCGAAACGGGGTTTGTATCGCTATTTAATGTATATGTACCTTGTGTTTGTGTGAAAGCTGACAAACCAGAACCACCGGAATGTAAGATATTGACTTGGTTTATTATTGTATTGGTTAATGTATTCAATGTATTCATGTAATTTGGGATTATTTGGTTAGCTGTTTGTAAGGTTGCTCCTAAGCTGCCTTGTGTTATGTTGCTTGTAATATTAGTTAAATTACCAGAGCTATCTTGAAAAAATACATCATTATTTTGGCCATTTGTAGTTTTGGCAACTAAAGAATTATAGCTTGTGCCAGACACAAGCGGCATGCCACCAATAAGTATAGTGAGTTCTTCTTGTGATCCGCTTACGGCTTGATTTTGAGCACTTGGTGCATATGTATTAAATACGTTTACATTGGCGATTTGCTGCAATTGTTGAATTAGTTGATTTCTTTGATCAACAAGTGTATTTGCTGTTTGATTCGGCGCAAGCGTTGCAAGTTTTATCTCATAGTTAATACTAGCTATATTTTGAGCTATAGTATTTATTTGATTAATATTTGAAGTTACCTGAGCATTCAAATTGTTTTGAAGTTGTTGAAGCGAGTTATAGCTCGAATTTATGGTTTGGGCAAGCGTTTGACCTGCTTGAATAACCTGCTGGCGTGCCGTAGCCAAACTTGGGTTTGATGCTAATGACTGCCACGAATTAAAGAAATTGTTTAATGCTGTATTCAGGCCAGTGCCATTTTGTTCATTGAAGATATTTTGAATTTGCGTTAAATTATTATTTAATGTTTGATAATTAGATTGCGAAGCAAGTTGCTGATTTAAAGTGTTGTCTAAAAATTGATTTCTTGCGCTTGATATAGACTCAACTTTTGCGCCCATACCAAATGCACCAATTTGAGTAATTTGCGGGTATTTTTCTATAATTTCTGGAGATTCTTTAGTGTAGCCTGGTGTATTTGCATTTGATATATTGTTGCCAGTTATATTTAGTGCGCTTTGGGCAACATTCAATCCACTTGTGCCAATGTAGAGACCATCAAAAATCGAAGGCATGCTACACCATCCTGCTAAAGTCTGATTTATATGGAATGCTAGCTTTGTTGTTGTAAGTTTGATTTACTTGCATGAAGCTTAAATAAAGACTTAACATCGAACTTGAAAATGCTAAGTGTTGCTGGGCAATTTTTGCATTTATGTTATTTTCGTAAAGGAGTTTGCTCGAAATTTGTATAATTTTACTTTTATATTTTGATAACTGGGTTTCTTGTGGGTTTTTTGATTTTATCTGATTTATACAATCGGTTATTTTGTTTAAATAAGTTTCTTTTTCTTTTAGCAAACCCAAAAGTCTATTTATATCAATTGATATTAAATATTTTCTTTCCCTTAAAGACAATTCCACCAATATTTCGTAATTTTTAATTACAGTGTCAAAGCAAACATCAATGTATTCATCCATTTTTTATTTCCTCTATTAAACTCTGTGCTAAATTTGTCAAATCTGGTTTGTAGGTACCGTTTTCGTAAGCTTTTTGCACCATTTCAAGTCGTTTTTGGTGGTTGGCTTCTAAATCAGCTAAATTGGAAAGTGCCTTAGCTGTGCTAGATATATTCACAGAATCTTGTACTATATTTTTTTCTTTTTTATCTGACACTTGAGTATTTTGAGCTTGTGATTGCTGATTTTTCTGAATCTTTTTTTGATTTGTGGTTGCATCTATGTTTGAACCTAATATATCTGATATTTTCATTTTACACCTCCTACTTGTTTATATCGGATAAAAAATCAAAAAATTAAGATTTTTCATAGTAAGAAATTACCTTTTGGACATAGGCAACAGTTTCTTGAAATGGCGGTATGCCGTTAAATTTTTTCACATTACCAATTCCTGCATTATAAGCTGCCAAAGCAAGCGGTACGCTTTGTAGATTTTGGATTAGGTTGCTCAAAAGTTTTGTGCCAGCCATTATATTTTGTACAGGGTCAAAAGCATTTGTTACACCAAGACTTTGTGCAGTTTGGGGCATAAGCTGCATTAGCCCCATTGCACCTTTTGGGGATACAGCTTGCGGATTAAAATTGGATTCTGCCTTCATAACACTCAATATTAATTTTTCTGGGACTTGATATACAGCAGATGCTTTTTTTACTACATCTAAAATGTCTTTTGGTAAATTTAACTTAAATGGTATATAATTATTTTGGTGTAGTTGTATTGGTTTTTGAACTGTTGGTGTTTTTATATTTTCAATTTCTTTTTTTATCGAATTAAAGATTAAACTTGCGATACCAAAGCTTGATGTATTTGCAATTTGATTAGCTAGCGCTTCTTGGTACATTGATTGATATATACTATTTTCTGCTGAATTACCAAGTGTGCTATCTTCGCCAATTTTCATTGTTTTTAACATCATATCTATAAAAATTGCTTCAAAATCTCTCGATAATTTTTTAAGTTTTTGCAAATCATCATTATTATTTTGATTTGAATTTGAGATTGTAATGCTTCCTACATTCATTTACATAACCTCTAAAGACGCATTTAAACTACCGGCTTGCTTTAATGCTTCAAGTATAGCTATAATATCATTTGGCGTTGCACCAGCTTTATTTAGAGCATTAACAAGGTCTTTTACAGTTGCGCCTTTGTAAAAATTCAAGAAATGGCTTTGTTCTTGATTAACTGAAATTGTCGGGTTTTGTGTAGTTGTCGTTTGACCTAAAGATAAAGGGGCGGGCTGTGATACTTCTTTGTTTGGGCTAATTGTTACTGTTAAGTTTCCATGAGACACGCTTACAGGGTTTATTGTAACATTCCCGCCGATAACCACTGTACCGGTTCTTTCGTCTATTACTACTTTTGGTTTTACTTCATTTGCAACCGTTAACTCATTAATTGCAGACACAAAGCCAACAATATCTCCTTTGTATAGGCTAGGGACATCTACTAC
Source organism: Desulfurella sp. (assembly GCA_031960885.1). Classification (GTDB taxonomy): domain Bacteria; phylum Campylobacterota_A; class Desulfurellia; order Desulfurellales; family Desulfurellaceae; genus Desulfurella. The sequence continues at coordinate 8,524 of JAVRLY010000006.1, forward strand.
CACACTGCCTGAATCATTGGCGTGAGCTATATATTGTTTAAAATGCGAATTTATTGCTTGTTGTATTCGGTTTGCCATAGTAAAATCAGGGTGATTTAAATCAAAATACAATTTATCCATACCAGATAAATCAACTTCAACTTGACGCTCTACTAATGCACCATCTGGTATAATAGCGGTAGTGGGGAAATTTTGCCTTACATTTCCACCAGCAGTGCCAAAGCTAAAACCGCCTATAGACAGTGGGCCTTGTGCTACTGCATAAACTTTTCCATTTGCACCAATAAGCGGCGTCATAAGCAGCGTGCCACCTTGTAAACTTTTTGCATCGCCAATGGAAGCAACATTCACATTGATACGAGAGCCTTCTTTAATAAAAGGTGGTAAATTAGCTGTTACTATTACAGCTGCTATATTTTTTGTTTGCAAACTTGCTGTTAATGCAGGTGGCAGGTTGACGTCAAATCGTCTTAGCATGTTTATAACAGATTGTATAGTAAATTTTGCATTTGTACCATCACCAGTTCCAGCTAAGCCAACTACTAGGCCATACCCAGCTAACTGGTTTTGTCTTACTCCTCGTACGTTTGTTATATCTCCAATTCTAACATCTAATGCATAAGAATTTAGACTATATATAAAAAATACAAAGAATATAAAAAATTTCAAAATGGTCTTATAAGTTCCCATAGTTTTGCAAGCCATCCAATATTATTTGTGTTACTAACAACACCTTTTCCATTATAGAATATTTTTGCATCAGAAATCAAGCTTGAATCGATAGTATTTGAGCTTGAAATATCGTACTTGCTTATAATACCTGTTAGTACAACTGTATTTTCTTGGCCATTTGTATAAACCTGTTTCTCGCCTCTTATAAAGAATCTATTATTTGGTAGTGCTTTGATAATTCGTGCTTCAAGTGTAGCTGTTAGTGTATTGCTTGATTGGTTTGTTCCAGAACCTTTATAACTATTTGAACCGCCAAAATTAGATAAATTGTTGCTTCCCCCATTTGCCAAGTTAAGTGCACTAAATATGCGATTTTGCATACCTAAAAGTGTGGTCAATCCACTGCTAGTTGATGAGCTTTCGCTTGTTTGTGTTTGAGAAGTATTTGTGCTTGCAGTTTGTTCACTAACAATTACAGTTACAAGGTCGCCCACATGTGAGGCTTTTATATCACCTACCAAATTCGAAGAGCTATCGCTCCACAAAGAACCTAATGCTTTATGGTTTGTTTCTTCAACGCTAGGTTGCTCCTCCACGTATTTTGGCATTTTTTCGTAATTGGCTTGAATTTGAGCTGTTGAGCAAGATCCTAAAAATAATAATGTGGTAAGCAACATAATTGTATTTAGTGTTTTCACGCCACCACCTCCATAGAAAATTATTAGCAAAATCTATTCCAACTTTTAAGATTTTAATCGTTGATTTTTTGATTTACTTAACATATATTTATAGGAAAAGGAGGTTTTTTTATGAGAAAAATAGCTATTATGTTAGGTGGTATTGTATTTAGTGCAAGTTTAGCATTTGCTGGTCCTTATGGTCCAAACGGTCCTGGTCCAATGATGAGAGGCTATGGCGCTTCAGTGTATCCAACTCAAAATATAAGTGAGTCTAAAGCAAAAGATATGATAAGGCAATTTTTGGATACTAATAGCATGAAAGATTATAGAGTAATAAATATTCAAAAGATTCAAGTACCACGCGGAACAGCGTATTATGCCACAGTTGAAAACAAAAACAAACAGCAATATGAGATTCATGTTAATCCGTGGGGGTATGTAGTTGGACCATTTGCTTTAGGACGCTAAATTTCAAAAGGCCTTAGACTATGTGTACCTACAATAATTTTTTTTACATTTGAAATCTTGTGTTTTTGGTGTGTGCCAAATTTATCAAGGTTAATAGTTAATTGTTTGCATGCATAGTTGATTGTATGACAATCTGTGTATTCTACGGTTAATGTGTGGTTACAACTGGTTAATTTATGGACTATAGTAATTGATTTTATATTTTGCAAGTGTAATTGTGTATTCGATTCTTTTAATAATATGGTGTTATCCATCAAAATACCCGATATAGTGTAATTATGTGTTGTGATTATTTTGTCAAATGATGGTAGGTTTTCTAAAATTTTTACTATAACGCTATCATTTTCGCCTGAAGCAGATTTTTGTTCTATAAAATCACAAAGTTGCGATAGGTATATGATACCATCGTCAAATGAATGTATGTTTTCAATGTTAGTTGATGAATCTACCCACACTACAACACTTTGAAATTTTACTTTTGAAAAACGTTTATCTAATTTTCGTAAATATTCTTTTAACTGTTTTGTAAAAAATTTTGTTTTATTAAATGGGTTAGGTAGTTCTTTGTATGTTTGTCTTAAGTGTATATCTGTTTTTAATTGTATAATTTTGTTGTCTTTATAAGACTCAAATGTGCCATCTTTAGAATTTGCTGCATAATAGATAGTTCCTTTGTAATTTTTTATTTCTATGCAAAAAATCGTATTTTTATAATAAACAATTGCGTCAATTTCCAAAAAAAGATGTTTGTTGTAAGGGTTTTTTAGTATACGGTTAAAAAACGATACATACTGTTTTTCGTTTAGAAGATTTTGTAATACTTTTTCAGCGCTAAAGCCAAAAATTTCTTGTCCAGTAGGTTCAATTGAAAATAACGAATTCCATAAGTTTTTTAAAATGCAAATGGCAAACATTGTTATACACTTATATCAATATTTAAGCCAGTTTGGGTTTGTTCATTTTCGCAATAGTTTAATAGCTCACATATACAATCGTAATCTTGAAAAAACTCTTTTTTTGTTTTTTTTGAGTAAATACGAAACATTTTTTTACCATCTTTAATGATTACATTAATATCTAAGTTATCTAAATGTCTTTGGAAGTGTTTTGTAAAAAGTTCTTGATAATTTAGCCTTTTTCGTTCTTGTTTTTTGTGCTCTTGTTTTTGTTTTTTGTAATAATCTTCTTGTTTGTTAAAAAGACCATTAATGCGATTTATTTTTTCAATTACTAAATCATCATCTGTGTCCATTATCAAATAATTCTAAGAATTTAGCAATTGTATCTGGTAAATCTTTTCTTTCGCATATTACATCAATAAAACCTTTTTCGAGTAAAAACTCAGACCTTTGAAAGCCCTCAGGTAAAGCATGCCCTATGGTTTGTTCTATTACACGTGGTCCTGCAAAACCAATTAAAGCCTTTGGTTCGGCTATTATAATATCTCCAAGCATTGCAAAGCTTGCACTTACGCCACCTGTTGTCGGATCTGTTAATACAGAGATGTATGGTAAGCCTTTTTCTGATAATTTGGCCAAAGCAAATGAAGTGCGCTCCATTTGCATCAAAGATAGTATACCTTCTTGCATTCGTGCACCGCCAGAAGAACTTATAATAACAAGTGGCAATTGGTGCTTTATAGCCTTTTCTATTGCCCTAACGATTTTTTCTCCTGTAGCATACCCCATAGACCCGCCTAAGAAAGAAAAATCCATTGCAACAATCACACATGCTTTTCCTTTAATTGCGCATGTGCCACACACAACCGCTTCTTTATTTGATGTTTTTTCAATGGCTTCATTTACCCTATCTTTATAGGGTTTAAGGTCAACAAAATTCAATGGGTCTTTTGTTTTTATATTTGAGTCAAATTCTTTGAAACTGTCAGCATCAACTGTAATAGCAATGCGATTTTTCGCAGATATTCTAAAATAATAACCGCATTTGCATACCCAAAAATTTCTCTCTATCTCATCAACATAAGACGTTTCGCCGCATGATGGACATTTTATCCATTTTTCTTCACTCTTTTTCTTTTTTTTGAATAGCATAATAATCACCTTTTATAAACAGTTTTTCCTTTATAAATTGTTTGTTCTACACAACCATAAAGTGTTTTTGAATTAAAAGCCGAATTTTTACCCTTTGATTTAAATGTATTTGCATCCACAACCCATTCTTTATTTATATTGAGCAAAACAATGTTTGCAGATAATCCTTCGCTTAACGCGCCAGCTTTAATGTTAAATGTTTTTGCTGGTTTATAGGTTAAAAGCTCAATAGCTTTTGATAAACTGATAATATTTTTTTTGACCAAATATGTATTTACAACGCCAAAAGCAGTTTCAAGACCGCTTATACCAAAACTTGCATCTTGAATAGGCACGTTTTTTGAGTCCAGTTCGTGTGGCGCATGGTCTGTTGCAATAGCGTCTATCAAATCTTCTTTAAAAGCTTCTAAAATGGCATTTACATCTTCAATTGACCTAAGCGGTGGGTTAACTTTTGCGTAAGTGTTGTAATTGTAAGCTTCTTCTTCGGTTAGGGCTAAGTGGTGCGGTGTTACTTCAAATGTTATATTTAAACCTTCTTTTTTGGCATTCCTTAACAGATAAATGGATTCTTTTGTGCTCACATGGCATATATGGACACGTGCAGTTTTTACAGCCCTTAATACCTCAATATCTCGAGCGATTGCTATACTTTCTGCAATGTTTGGTATACCTTTTAAGCCCAACTCAAAAGCTACCCTACCTTCGTTTATAACACCATCTTTTGAAAAACTGTAATCTTCTTCATGCAGGGCAAAAACAACGCCACTATCTTTTGTGTAAACAAGCGCTGTATAGAGCAAATTTGGGTCCCATACTGGTTTTCCATCATCACTAAATGCAATACACCCTGATTGTATTAAACTGAAAAAATCACATAATTGCTTGCCTTCTTGGTTTCTAGTAATAGCGCCAATTGGATATATATCGCATAAAGCTACTTTAGAAGCTTTGTTTAAGATATAAGAAACGACTAACTCATTATCAATTGGAGGGTTTGTGTTTGGCATACAGCACACGCTTGTAAAACCACCCGCTATTGCAGCTTGTGAGCCGCTTTGTATATCTTCTTTTTTTGTAAAACCGGGGTCTCTTAAATGCGTGTGTAAATCAACAAATCCAGGACTTACTACTAGTCCTTCTGCATTAATCTCTAAATCAATTGACAAGCCGCTAGAGCTTCCCACAAATTCTATTTTATCATCATTAATGACAACATCAGTAAGTTTTTCTATGTTGTTTGCGGGGTCTATTACTAAACCTGAATGAATAACAGTTCTCATGACTCACCTAATTTTTTTTCTATTAACTCATTAACTATTTTAGGATCAGCTTTTCCTTTTGTGGCTTTCATTACTGCGCCGACAAAAAAACCAATTGTATTTTTTTTGCCTGATTTGTATTGTTCTACTGTTTTGGGGTTAGATTCAATAACCTCGTTGATAATTTTTTCCAAAAGAGCACTATCTTGAACCAATGTCAAGTTTTCTTTTTCTATAATCGTTTTAGGCGCAAGAGCGCTTACATACATTTTTGCAAAAACCTCTTTTGCTATTTTACCACTAATTACATTATTTTCAACTAAATTAATAAGCTCAGCTAAATCTTCAGGTCTTACAGATATTTGCGTAATGTCTTTGTTTTCTTTATTTAAATAACCTAAAACTTCAGTTAGAACCCAATTTGCTGCTTTTTTTGGGTTTGAGAGTTTTGCAACTTTTTCAAAGTAGTCAGCAAGCTCTTTAGACTCAATAAGAATTTTTGCATCTTCTTCTTTCAAAACGTATTGCTCAATAAACCTTCGCATTTTTTCAATTGGTAACTCTGGCAAATTGTTTTTAACTGAGCCTATAAAGCTATCATCAACATATATAGGAATTAAATCTGGGTCTGGGAAATATCTATATTCATAAGCTTCTTCTTTAGAACGCATAGATTTAGTTGTAAATGTAGCTTCATCAAACAAGCGTGTTTCTTGCTTTATTTCTTGATTATCTTCAATTGCTTGAATTTGTCGCTCAATTTCATATTCCAAAGCTTTTTCTACGTGTTTAAAAGAATTTAAGTTTTTAATTTCTACTTTAGTGCCTAATTGGGTTTGATTTTTAGGTTTTACTGATACATTAGCATCGCATCTTAGAGAACCTTCTTCCATATTGCCATCGCAAATGCCTAAATATCGGACTATGTTTCGTAGTGATTTTAAATACTCATATGCTTGTTTTGGGTTTTTTATAGCAGGTTTTGAAACTATTTCCAATAAGGGTACACCAGTTCTATTATAGTCTACAAAACTCGATTCATGCGTATGTATTGTTTTGCCAGCATCTTCTTCTATATGTATACGCTCAAGCGGTATTTTTGTAAAGTTGCCATCATCATCGATTTCGACATAACCGCCAGTTAGTATTGGCAACTCATATTGAGATATCTGGTAGTTTTTGGGTAAATCTGGATAAAAATAGTTTTTTCTTGCCATAACAGAAAATTGATTGATTTGACAATTTAGCGCAAGTCCCAGTTTTACAGCAAATTCAACCACTTTTTGGTTCATTACTGGCAAAGTGCCTGGCATGCCCATACAAACTGGACATACATTTTCGTTTGGCAGTGCGCCAAATTTTGTTGAACAAGAGCAAAATATTTTGCTGTCTGTTAAAAGCTGTATGTGAACTTCTAATCCGATTGTTGGTTCAAGTTCCATTTTTATGCTCCCCCTTTTTTAATCATACGGATTAATTATAAAATCTTGGGATTGTTGAACATCTTTAAATACCGCTTTTGGGCCAGATAGCGTGCGTATATAATGTACTTTGTAGTCTATAATGAGTTTTATTGCGATTGAATAGATTTTGTGTTCAACTTTTAAGATTCTATCAGCTAGTGTTTGTGGTGTATCGTTGCTTAATACACTTACTGCGCCTTGTATAATAATTGGGCCACTATCTAACTCCTTAGTGACAAAATGGACAGTTGCACCGCTAATTTTAACCCCAGCTTCAATTGCTTGTTTTTGAGGATTAAGTCCTTTAAAGAGCGGCAATAGTGATGGGTGTATATTTAAAATCTTGCCTTCAAATGCATCTATAAAACTATCGTCCAATATACGCATAAATCCTGCAAGTACAATTAAATCAGGATTGTATGGCTTGATTTTATCTACTAAAATTTGGGCATATTCGTTTCTTGATAAACCCTTAGGCTCCAAAAGAATGCTTTCGATATTATTTTGTTTGGCAATTTCTAAGCCAGCACACGCTCTATCAGCTATTGCGCAAACAATTTGGCCTCTTAATGTGCCATTTTTTATGTTGTCTAGTATTGCTTTAAAGTTTGAACCTCTACCAGATAGCATGCAAACTATTTTAAACACACGCCACCACCAATGGTAACATGTCCAATTAAATAACTTTGTATGCTGTGAGATTTAAAAATTTGTTGCACAACTTTAACGTTTTTTTCGTCAACTACCAACACAAACCCAATGCCCATATTAAACGTTCTAAACATTTCTTCTTTTGGCAATTTTGCAATCTCGCCAACTAATAAGAATTCCTCTTGTGTTGGGATAATTTGTGTATCAATTTCGCAACCAAACCCTTCTAAACATCTGGGTATATTATCAATAAAACCGCCGCCTGTAATGTGTGCTGCAGATTTTACGTATTGTTTGACTAGCTTTACATGGGGCACATATATTGTTGTTGGCGTGAGCAAAATTTCTGCTAATGTACGTTTTCCAATTACTTTATCCAAGTCGTATCTTGCTATTTCGAAAAAGGCTTTTCTTATCAATGCATAACCATTTGAGTGAAAGCCACTTGATGTAATTCCTATTAAACAATCCCCTTCTTTGATTTTTCCTTCAAATAATTCGTCTTTTTTGCCTATCCCTACGCAAAAACCCGCTAAATCGTATTCGCCTTTTGCGTAAAAAGACGGCATTTGTGCAGTCTCGCCACCAGCAATTGCACAATTTGATTTTTTTAGTCCTTCTACAATGCCTTTAAAAATCTGTTCTAAAACATAATCGCTTAAATCGCTATATGCTATGTAATCTAGAAAAAAAGTTGGCATAATGCCAGTTGTGATAATATCGTTAACATTCATTGCAACTAAATCTATGCCTACGCTATCGTGTTTATTGGCTGCGAAAGCAACCTTTAATTTTGTTCCAACGCCATCAGTTGTGGATGCAATTATGTTATCACAACCATAATTGTTTAAGCTAAACAGACTGCTAAAAGCTCCTATTTTTGATATGAAACCGTCACTTGGCAAATCTTTTGACAATTGTTTTATGCTTTCAACAAATTGGTTACCTTTGTCTATATTAACGCCGCTATCTTTATAAGTTGTCACTTTCTCCCCTTCTGTTTTTAAGTAATGGCTCAAAATTTTTGTATATTATCGTGATAATGCCAGCAATTGGTATTGCAAATATTATACCCAAAACACCGTATAGTTCACCAAAAAACAAAATTGATACAAGGGCAAGGAGCGGATTTATGTTTATCGCTTTGGAAAAAATAAATGGTGCAACGATATTGCCAATAATAAAATGTATTGAGACGAATATTAATCCTACTTCTAGTGTAAGTAGTAAGCTTTTATTTATTGCGATAGACAAAAAAAGTGGCGGTATAATGGCCACTATACTTCCAATATACGGTACAAGGTAAGCAAGGCCACTTAGAAGAGCAAATATTATAGAATAATCAAGCCCAACTATTTTAAATCCAATGTATGTAAGAATTGTAACTATAAATATTATTATCAAAAGACCTTTTATATAGCCAATACTCATTTGGTAAATTTGAATAAATATATTTAGGTAATTTTCTCCTAAAATATTATAAATAAAATTTTTTAAACTTGCTCTGTAATAATTTCTTGAAATAAGCATAAAGTAAGAGATAATAGGAATAATGACTAAAGCAGAAAGCGCGGTTAAGCCTTTTATAATACTAAACATAGAAGATAGTGCAAAACTTGGCGCGGAAGTTTGGATATTGCTAACAAGTCCATTTAAAAATACTATAACCTCTCTTCTCCAACCAAAACGCGCTAAAATTGAGTAATACAAATGATTTAACACATTCTCTAAATTTACAATGAGTTGAGGTATAGATTTATCAAGATTATTAATTTGTTGAATCAATACCGGTACAATAAGTGAAAATATAAATACAATTATAGTAAGGGCTATCAACAAACCAAAAAGCGAAGAAAGCCATGTGGGTATGCCAATACGATTTGTTAGTTTTACAAAAGGGTACACGCTTTCACTTAAAAAGTAAGAAAAAATCAACACCACTGTAAAAAAAACTACCTTGAAGAATAAAAGATAAACCAAACCTATAATTAAAGCAAAAAACACTATATGTTCAAAATATGTTTTTTGTTGACCTTTGGTCAAAATTTATATAACCTCTTCTTCTTGTTTTTCCCTTAGTCTTGCCCTTATTTCTTTTAAACGCTCTTTTTCTTCTTGTATGGCTTTTTGTGCTTCTTCAATGTTTTCTAATAAAAATTTCTTTTTGTCGTCAACATACTCTTTGCCTTTTTCAATGAGTTCTTTTGAACTTTGTGCAATTTTTGAAGCCAAATTCTCTATTTTTTCTTCAATGTTCTCTTTTTGTTGTTTTAGATTTTCAATACCTTTATCTTTTAGGTTGTATAATTTCCCTTTTGTATCTTCAGATTTTTCAGATTTAAGAAACCATACTATTGCAGCAGTTGCGGCGCTTAGCCCAATTAATGCCACACTAAGCAAGTACTTTTTACTCATCTTCATCTCCTTTAAATTTTTTTACAAATTTTACAACTCCAAATAAGTAAGCATAAACTTCATCTAATTTTTCTTCTATTGACTCTACCCTATCAAAGACATATTCAATATGTGACTTTGCTTTTTTATTAGTGTCGATAACGAGATTACTAGCAGATGATGCTGCTTCTTTAGCACTATCCAAAATATCAGACATGGTTGTTTTAGCTTTGTCAGATAGTTCTTTTACACCTACAAGTATTTCTTTTGACATGTTTACCATGTCTGTGGCTTTGTAAAACATATCTTTTGAATCAGCAACAAGTGGTTGAATCTCTTTTTTAATTTCTTCAATCTTTTTTTGCATCTGATTGTATTGGTTTTTAACCAAAATCAAAGCAACCAAACCTGCAATTGCAAAACCTAAATAAACAATCGCTATAATAGCTAGAGAAACTTCGCCTATATTCATTAAACTCACCTCCTAATTGTTTGATTATATAACGAAAAGTTATAAAAATCAAATTTTTTTGGATAAATATTCTATAATCTCACTTGCTGATTCTTCTATTGATTTTTTAGTTACATCAATTTTTTTCCACTGTGGGTGTTTTTTGTACAGTTGTTCTGCATATTCAATTTCTTCATAAATTTTCGTTTTTTGAGCGTAAGCTTTGATGCCTAATTTTTTTGCCCGCTCTTGCCTTATTTCGTACAATCTCTCAGGACTTATGCTTAAGAAAAATATTTTATCTTGATCAATACTAAATAAGGTATCTGGAAGTTTTTCTCCTTTGACGATAGCAAAATTAGCTACTTTATAGCCTTCTTGTGATAGATAAATACTTAATGGCGTTTTGCTTGTTCTTGATAAACCAATTAAAATAATATCAGCTTTATCTAAATCTTTTGCACTTTTATTGTCATCATGCATTACTGTGTACTCTATAGCTTTTATTTTTTCAAAATACTTATCGCTTATTGTATGCAAAAGTCCTGAGGCTTTAATAGCTTTTTCTCCTAAAAATGTTTCAAATTTTTCAATAAAATAACCAAACAAATCCATTACATCTATGTTGTTTTGTGATAGAATGTTGTAGAAGGTTAACCTTAGATCATTATCTGCAATCGTTGTGACAACAAGAGGTTTTTCAAATAGAGCTTTTTTTAATATTTCAGCAATCTTAGCATTATTTACATTTCCAAAACGTCTAAGCGTGACTTCAGATTTTGGGAAATGGACCAGAAAAGCCCTTACAAACCTTAAAGCAGTCTCACCTGTTCCATCTGACACTACATAGATATATTTCATATTAATTCTCCAGCAGTTTTTTCAAAAAATATGAAAACCAAATAATCATTACGCTACTTATTGGGAATATGGGGTTAATAATCTTTGATTGAGACATTGCATTAAATAGCATTAATAATCCTAAAAAGACTAAAGCGCAAATCATGCCCAAAAATACCTTGCGTATAAGATCATCTTTTCTTGGAGAAACACTTAAACTCATAAAAAGCAAACATGGCAAAACAGATATAATGCTTAAAGCATAAGCGATTTTAAAAACAATTTCAGATATATATAAAAAACGATAATGTTTTGAGTTTTTTGATTTTTCATAGAGCTCAATAATGTTTGGTGCTTGATACTCTAATCCTTTTACAAAGTTAACCAAGCTAAATTTTTCAATTTGAAGTTTGCTTAAGTGCGATAATTTAATACCATTTTTTTCCAATTCTATAATAGTGGGTTTTTCAAAAATTAAAGCAGAATTGCTTAGTTTTGTTAATTTAGCTATAGCTATTTTTTTGATGCTGTTATTGGTAACAAAATATGCTTCGGTGTTGTAAGCTACTTTTTGGTTGTAGAAAATTGAATTAATTTTTACAAAAATATCATTTTCTTTTGCCCAAAGATCTTGATTTTTGTTTTCAATATACATTTCTCTTACAAGCAAAGCTTTATTGTAGGAATATGGCACTAAAAAATTGTCAAGAAATATCATAAACAAAACTAAAACAAAAGCAATTGTATAAATAGGTATCGCAATTTTAAGTGTACTAATACCACTATTTTTCATTGCTAGTATTTCATTTGTGTGTGCTAGATATCCCAAACTAATGAGTGTGCTTATGCTAAATATAAATGGTAATAACATGTATATTATCTTTGGTGTGTATGTAAGGTAGTAATACAAAATAAATGTCAACTTCACATTATTTGATATAAGCGTTGAAAGGTTATTAAAAAAATCAATTACATAAAACAAACTTAAAGCTAAAATAAAGACAATGAGAAAAATCTTTATAAATCTTTTTGCAATATATCTATAAATTAGCTTCATATTTTTTTGTTATAAACCAGTGTTCTAAAATTTCTGGTATAATTTTTTCAAATTCATCAAGGCTTATCATATTTGAAGCATCCGATAACGCCTCTTTTGGATTTATATGGGTTTCAAAAAATAAACCATCAACATTTATGCTAGCAGCGGCTTTTGCCAAAAAAGGCGCATACTGTGGTGTACCTAAGCTGCTTTGAGCCCCACCGGGTAGTTGCATGGAATGGGTTGCATCGTAAATAACTGGTACACCTAATTCTTTCATAATCAACATACCTCTAAAATCAACAACTAAGTTGTTATACCCAAAACTTGCGCCTCTTTCTGTTAGCCACACTTTATCGTTGCCTGATTGTTTAACTTTTTCAATAGCATATTTCATATCCCACGGCGCCATAAACTGGCCTTTTTTAATATTTACTATACGTTGTGTTTTTGCAGCGCTAACAAGTAAATCAGTTTGCCGACACAAAAAAGCTGGTATTTGAATAATATCAATAATATCTTTTACTATGTTTGCTTGATTTGGTAAATGAATATCTGTTGTGACCTTCATATTAAATGTGTTTTTTACTTTATTTAAGATATACATACCTGTATCTATATCAACACCTCTGTACGAATTTATGCTTGAGCGGTTAGCTTTATCAAATGATGCCTTGAATATGATTTCAATATTAAACTTCTCGCTTATGCGTTTTAGTCTTTCTGCTATATCTAAAACAATTTTTTCTGATTCTATTACGCAGGGGCCAGCTATTAAAAAATGTTCCATAAATACCTCCTTAATTATCATTTATATCAAATTGGTGCTTAAGATTCAAACTCAAAAACTATATTTTTGCCAGATTGTTTTGCTCTGTACATAGCTAAGTCTGCATTTTTAATGCAGTCATGTAAGTTTTGGCAATGATCTGGCCAGAACGCAACGCCTATACTTACGCTACGCTTTATACCATCTATGTTGAATTCTTCAATGCTTTTTCTTATGCGATTAGCCAAGTTAATAGCGATTTGCTTTGGTATATCTTTGAGTATAACTACAAACTCTTCGCCTCCATATCGAGCTACTATATCGCTTGAGCGTAAATTTGAGCTAATTATATTAGCAATTTCTGATAAAAATTTATCTCCCATCTTATGGCCATATGTGTCATTTAGAGATTTGAAATCGTCTATATCAATAAACAATGTAGCAAACTGTATGTTTTGGGTTTTTATTTGGTTTGATAGTAAATCTAAGTACTCATTTAAAAAGAGCCTATTGTAGATACCCGTAAGTGGATCTTTATAGGATTGATCCTTAAAGATAGATAACAGCAATTTGTAACCAATAATTTCTTTAATCTCGCTAAGCGATTTTTTAATGGCTTCGAGGTTTTCAATTGGTGTTTTATTTATAAGCTGCACAATTGTTGTAGATTGATTCTTATAGAATTTTTCAAATAATGGCAAACATACAATATAATAATCTTTAGAACAATCACTTGAAACAATATTGTTTGAATGTTCCAATAAAGCTTTATAACACTTGCAAGCTTTTATATTGTGTTTTGCTAATTTACAATTTTCGCAATAAATATTAGAAGCAAAGGATTTTTTAATTTGATTGTTTTCGGTAATAAAGATATTTACGTCAAATAAGCTATATTCTTTGTTTAAAAGCATTCTTAATGTTTCATAAACATCATCCATATTCTCATGTGCTGTTATGGCATTTTTTAAGCGCTCTAGCTTTATAGTTTGGTTTGTATAATCAATAAAGTTGTTTATAATACACCCCACCTCATCACTGAAACATGGTCTTTTTATATCTAAGCTTGTTATATTTTTAAACTCTTCTGAAATTGTTTTTAATTGTTTTATCTTTTTGTCAAATTGGGCTAACACTAAATAAAAAACAAATAATGATATTAAAAACACAATTAAACCAATCAATACACTTTTTAAGATAAATTCATAAAAGATATGTTTTAATCTATTTGTATGTTGTAAAATTATATTTTTTATATACTTTTTATTTACACTGCCAATTATTTCCATATTAAGAGATTTTATAAAAATGCTTTGCTCAAAGGCAACATCGCTTGTTTTGCCGTTTAAATAATAAATTTGGTTATTATATTTAATGTAGAAATGATAATTTTTATTAAAATTCATACTTTTAATTTTTTCAATAATTCCAATAGGAGGTTTATGGATGTTTTTATAAATGGTGTTTTTTATTGATAGGAGGTTATCATTAATGATGGCTTTTTCGTATGCAACCACTTGATTTTCTATAAAGGCGATTTGGACTTTTAGATATTGTTTACTTGTAATGAAAAAAAAGTGAGTAACCCACTACACCTATTGCACCCATTATAATCACAAACCACAACAACAATCTATATTTGAAATAATAATTAAGTATAGCCATTAAGCGTTTCACTAACTAAATTATACCTAAATTTTGCTGTGTTGCAATAATTAATTAGCTTTTTTTGTACGTTTTTGGTAAAATAAAAGCGTGAATTGGTTTGCATTAATTATGTTATCCATTGGTCATATTATAACTGATATAAATCAGAGTGCTGTGCCTGCGATGTTACCTTTTTTTAAGAAAGAATTCAGTTTGAATTATGCGCAAACGGGCGTTATATTGCTTGTAACGAATGTTTTTTCTTCTGTTGTTCAAGTGTATTTTGGACATATTGGTGATAAAAAGAATATGAGGTATTTAATAATTTTAGGTATTTTGTTAGCTTCTTTTGGTGTTGCGTTATCTGGTTTGGCGCATAATTTTTATCTTTTATTGTTTCTTGTTGCCCTAAGCGGACTTGGTGTTAGTGCGTTTCATCCAATGGCTTTTAATGAAGCAAGTTACTATACAGGTGATAAAAAGGCAACAGGAATGAGTATATTCTCATTGGGTGGCAACATTGGTTTTGCCATTGGTCCACCACTAGTGTACTTTTTAATATATAAGTTTGATATGAAAGGTACGCTTGGCGTATTGATTATAAGTGCGCCAGTAGCATTTTTAATATACCATTCTATCATTCGCAAAAAAATTGAAAAAACAGAAAATAAAAAGATACATTTGCCCATTGAGTTTGTTGTTGACAAAACAAGCTTATTGTTTCTTGTATTATATATTTTGTTTAGGACATGGATATATTTTGGTTTAATGTCTTATTTGCCCTTTAAATATGCAATGTATTTAAAAACTCAGCCATCATTTATTTCAACATTGTTGTTTTGTCTTTTAGCGGGTGGAGCGCTAGGGACAATTTTTGGTGGTTTGCTTGCAGATAGAGTTGGTACAAAAAATGCATTGCTTTTTACTATGATAACAACATTTATTTTTAATTTAATTTTCAACAATGTGAAAAACAGCCCAGCGTTGTTTGTATTTGCTTTTTTAGTTGGTTTTGTTCTTATATCAACATTTTCTGTTACAGTTGTTTTGGCACAAGAATTTTTGCCTCATAAAAAAGCGCTTGCTTCGGGTATCGCGGCGGGTTTTGCAATCGGCACAGGTGGAATAGGCGTGAGCTTATTTGGCCTAATAAGTGATTCATTCGGTTTAAATGCTGTTTTTTATATTATTGAAATATTGCCTATTTTTGCTATTGCATGCTCAGTTTTAATTAAGAAACCTAAACCACTTAAAATTTATGAATGAGCCATTTGTAATTTTGTGTGGTCTTGGCTATTTTGAAATACAACTGCTTGAAGAAGTTTCAAAAAGCTATCCTGTTGTAGCCATTGACATAGATCCTATAAAAATTAACTCGCTTAAAGAACGTTTTAAACAATGCACATTCATACATGCGGATGCAAGTAGTTTACTGACTTGGAAAAAACTTGATTTGCAAAATCTTGTTGCAGTTATTACAACTTTTAGGGATAGCGATATAAATTTAGAGATTTGCCATATTATTAGGTTAAATTTTCATTTAGATAAGCCTATTATTGTTTTATCGTACGATGATAATCACCAAGAAGAATTTAACCAGTATAATGCTAAAATTATAAAACCTATAGATATAGCAATTGAAACAATAATAAGCAGATTAAAGCGAAATTACTCAAAAGCTGTAAATATTGGTCTTGGCGATTATGAGATTATTGAAGTAAATGTACTGTCAAGGTCTCATTTGACAGACAAAAAACTAAGCCAGATAAAAGCAAAGAGTTGGCATGTGGCTGCAATTTATAGAAATGGCCAACTCATTGTACCAAATGGTGAGTCTATAATTAGAATAAATGACAAAGTCATACTTGTTGGTAACCCAAAGACACTTGAAAACATCGCAAACATTTTTTTAAAAGGCATTCCTCAATTTCCGCTTCAATATGGCCAAGAGTGTATAATTTTAGAAGATCAGCAAAAAAGTATATTAAATGAAGCGGTGTATTTAGCTGAAAACTTAAAAGTAAAATGTACGCTTGTTTCATACAAGTTTCCAGCATTGAATGCAAATAATTCCAAAATATACCATTCAGATGTTATTGTAAATAGCATATCAGAATTTTTTTTACTTAAAGAAGATATTGGATTATATGTGTTGAGCGAATTTAAAGATTTTTTAAACGTTAAACTAAAATCGGTTTTTAAAAATAGCGCAAAACCATTTTTGATTGCAAAAAATATTTTTCCTTATGATGGTATTATTGCTGTGTTAAATTCTTTTGATATGCTGTATGTGATTGAGACTGCTATTGAGCTATCAAAAATATTCAACATACCCTATAGGTTGCTATTAAATGTTATGCCTGATAATTTATCTTCATTGAGTGAAAAAATTCAAATTAGAAAAGCAGCAGCGTTGGTTAGAGATTTTGAAAGTGTGTATAAAACAAAAATACACTTCAAAACACAGGTAAAAAACCCAATTATTGGTACCATTGAATATGCAAGTAAATATAAAAATCATATAGTTGTGTTAAATTATAGTAAAGATTCAAAAATTTCTTTTTTTAAACCTCACATTGCATATTTAATTTGTAAAAAAGTAAGAAACAGTGTGTTGGCGATACCTCTATGAGCGATTCTGATGTTTTAAGGCTTTTGTTAATAATTCTTGGCATGTTTATAATGCCTTTGATATCAAAAAAAATCAATATTCCATTTGCTGTTGGTGAAATTCTATATGGTATAGTTATTAAAAATATATTTAATTTAAGTTGGCATAATTCTATCGTTGTAAATTTTTTATCTTTGTTTGGTTTTATAGTACTTATGTATATGGCTGGGCTTGAACTTGACATAAAAGCACTAAGAAATATTACAAAAAAAGATACTGTTTTTTTTGTTTTGTATTTTTTTGCGGTTATTATATTTAGCTTCTTTATAACAAAGCAAATGGGTAAACCTACAATATTTGTGTTGGCCTTTAGTGTAACTTCAATTGGTCTACTTTATCCACTTCTACAAGAGCTCAATATCATAAATAAACCATTTGGCCTAAAATTGTTGATATTTGGCAGTATTGGTGAGATTATAAGCCTTTTTGGTATAATTGTTTTCAACTTATACTTTAAATTTGGCTTTAGCTTGAATGCATTGATAAAATTAATTCAACTTGGCATATTTATTGTTCTTTCTATTTTGTTTTTGAAACTACTAAAATTATTTTTGTGGTGGTTCCCACATTTAAGTGAAATTTTTTTAAAGACTGGCAATATTACAGAAACTGGTATAAGGACAAACTTTTTAAATCTTATAGTATTTGTCTTTTTATCAAGTTTTTTAGGTATAGAACCTATTCTTGGAGCTTTTATTAGTGGTTTAATTTTATCATTATCATTACAAGAAAACGAAAACATCAAGAGAAGTTTTAGCATTATAGGCAATGGCTTTTTGGTGCCGATTTTTTTTATACATGTGGGTTTATCTTTTGATTTAAAGGCAATAATGGATTTAAATATGATAAAGGATGCATTTTTGACTGCAATTGTTATTGTTTTGGTTAGATACCTATCAAGCTTTGTATTGCTATTTTCAGATTTTAAATTTAAAGAAATATTGTTTGCGCCATTGGGTCTTTCTTTCCCTTTAACATTGCTTGTAGCAGTATCACAATTTGGCCAAAATTTCGGTGTTTTAGATCAAAAAAATGCAAGTATGCTTGTTTTGAGTGCTATGCTTACTAGTTTTTTATACTCGAAGATATTCAAATCAGTTGTGTTAAGTAGATAATTATTGATTTATGTATTTAAATTTTGTAGAATGCTCAAAGTATGGATGAAATTATTGACGCGTCAAATTTTATAGAAGAAATTATTGTTGAAGACCTAAAAAGCGGGCGTTTTAACTATGTGCAAACACGTTTCCCTCCAGAGCCTAATGGCTATTTACATATAGGCCACGCAAAAGCCATTGTTATTAATTTTGAAATAGCGAAAAAATTCGGTGGTAAATGTAATTTGCGATTTGATGACACAAACCCCACTAAAGAAAACATAGACTATATCAATTCCATTATAGAAGATGTTAAATGGCTAGGGTATGATTTTGGGGATAAAGTATATTATGCGTCAGATTATTTTGAAAAGATGTATGAGTATGCAGTGGAGTTTATCAAACAGGGTAAAGCTTATGTTTGCCATCAAAGCCCAGAAGAAATTAGACAATCTAGGGGAAC
>JAVRLY010000006.1:27241-35105 GCA_031960885.1 Desulfurella sp.
GATCAACTAGGCGTATTTCATCCAAGACAAATTGAATTTGCAAGACTAAATATGACATACACCGTTTTAAGTAAGCGAAAGCTCCTATATTTAGTTGAGAAAAAGTATGTGAATGGGTGGGATGATCCACGGATGCCTACTATTAAGGGCTTAAGAAGAAGAGGTTATACAAAAGAAATTATAAAGGATTTTATTAAAAAGATTGGTGTTACAAAAAGCAATTCTGTTGTAGATTGGGCATTACTTGAACATTGTGCACGAGAAGAACTTAACAAAACATCAAAGCGCGCTATGGTTGTACAAGACCCCGTTAAATTGATCATAGATAATTATCCTGATGAAAAAACTGAATACATCCAAGCGCCAATAAACCCAGAAGATCCTTCTTATGGAACAAGACTCATTTCATTTAGCAAAGAACTGTATATAGAAAGAAACGATTTTGCAATAAATCCGCCAAAAGGGTTTTACAGATTATTTGTGGGCCAGGAAGTTAGACTGTTATATGCGTATTATGTTGTGTGCACAGGTTATGAGTTAGATGAAAATGGCAATGTAAAAACAGTTAGGTGCACATACGATGAAAATTCTAAAGGTGGTTGGACTAGTGATGCTCGCAAAGTAAAAGGGACAATTCACTGGGTTAATGCGCAAGATTGCATTGATATTGAACTTAGAATATACGATAAATTATTTTTGAGTGAAAATCCTGATAAATTTGAGAGCATGGATGAGTTTATTGCTAATTTAAACCCACATTCGCTAATTATTGAACAGGTAAAAGCAGAAAAGTTTTTACTTGGCGCAAAAGATTTTGAAAATTTTCAATTTTTGAGACTTGGATACTTTTGCAAAGACCCAGATTCAAAGCCAAGCTACATGATTTTTAATAAAACTGTTGATCTTAAAGATAGTTATTCGAAGATTTTAAAAAAATCCTAAGATGCATATTATTTTTGAAAAGTATATCAAGACAAGAGCCATTAAAGTTTCACCAAGAAGCATAATAAAATGCACAACATGTCCACAATACAATCAAAATCCATCATGTCCGCCAAAGGCACCTGAGTTTTTTTTAGCAAGGGAATGGATTTTAAGCTACAAAAAGGCATTACTTATAAAATGTTTTATAGATAGCAATTATTTTGAATTGCAAAAGAGAGAAATGCTAAAAATGTTGCTTGATAAAGAAAAGGATTTTTTCTCGCAAAATAAATTTTATGCCTATGCACTGTTTCCTGGCAATTGTAATTTGTGTGAAGAATGCACTTACAAAAAGACAAAGGTGTGTAGTAAACCATCTTTGGTGCGGTACTCGCTTGATGCTGTAGGTATAGAAATCAACTCAATTGCCAATATAGATTTTACAGAAAGCGTTTTGTATGGTTTAATATTAATTGAATAGTTTATAATCTAGTTAGCCTTTGAAGCAGTGTTGGTTTGTTCAAATTGGTTTGGGCGATTAGTGGTACTTTTTTGTTATCAACATCCAAATTGCCCACAGTTTCGTTTCTTTTTATTGGCAATTGCAGGTTTTTGTTAATGTGAACACTAATGTAAAGTTGTTTGGATGGCCAAACGACACTATCGACAGAATTTTTTGCAACAACATTAACAGTTAAACCATTTGGGTAGACAAGTTTACCAATTAATTGATTTTTCTTTATGATTGGCAATAAATTTAAGCTTGATTTTACATCGTTTATTGCTGTAATTGCACCATTTAACGCAGTCATTAGCGGCTCTTTACCGTTTGCACCAAAAATTGAGCCAATAAGCGTTAATTCTTCATAACTAACATTTACTTTTGCTGCAAATACATAATTAGCACCAATTTCTGGAATTGAACCGGTTTTAATGCCCACGATACCATTTTTTCCAAGCACATAATTTACATTGTAAACTGTACCACAAACAGGTAGAGTTGCTTGCGCCATATCTACTATGTGTCTAAATGTTGGTATTTCAAAAGCCTTTTGTGCAAGTAATACTTGATCGTATGCGCTTGAGACTGTATTGAGACTAATACCTGCAGGGTCAGCATAATGGGTATGTGTCATGCCCAGGCCTTTTGCTGTTTTGTTCATTCTTTCTACAAAGTTTTTTACACTGTGGGCATCAAATTTTGCAAGCAGTGTAGCTATATTATTTGCAGATGGTAGTAATAAGGCTTCTAACATTTGGCGTTCACTAAGTTTTTCGCCTACTGCTACCTTTACTAAAGATTGACCATTGTTTTTGTCATTAATATATTCTTGCACATCTTGTTTTGTAATAGTTAGTGTTGGTCCATCTTGTCCAGGCTTTAATGGATGATCTCTAAGGACAATATATGCTGTCATAATTTTTGCAACGCTAGCAGTTGGGTAGGGTGATTGATTTTGTGTTTTGTCAATGAAACCATTATGATATAGTGCAATTGCATCTTGTGTGTTATAAGGCCAATGAATATTTAGTTTTCCATTTATTGTTTGAGTCGTATTGATAGCTAATGCAATTTTTGGTTTTCCGATTGGTCTAAGTAGTTGCACTACTATTAAGACAGCCAAAAGTCCTATTAAAACTCTCAATGTGCCCTTTTTCCTTCTCTTTTGGGGTCTCATATGTCGCCTCCAAAATTCAAGATTAAAAGAAATTTTTATAAAGTCAAGTATTTTGTGAAGCAACTTTTATGAAATTATAAAAACTAGCGATGGAAAAAGTATTTAATTGACACGTCTGTAAAATTTTAGTATGCTTGGCATATAAGGAAAATAGGAGGCAACTTATGGATGGTTT
The DNA here is from genome assembly GCA_031960885.1 of Desulfurella sp. Classification (GTDB taxonomy): domain Bacteria; phylum Campylobacterota_A; class Desulfurellia; order Desulfurellales; family Desulfurellaceae; genus Desulfurella. Next base: position 30,020 of record JAVRLY010000006.1, read on the forward strand.
AAATATTCAATTAAATGAGCAAGAATATGTTGAAAGTATTAAGTATTATAGTGGCACATACTGGCAACAAGTTGAAGATACATCAATTAAAGAGTGTTTTAAAACTGCGCGATTTATAGCTTATGCCGTAAATCCTACAGATATTTTTACATTTTGGGAGTGCGACGAAAAATATCATGGGAGGCTTTTCATAAGACTATTTGATATAACAAACATAGATAATTTTTTTGAAAATAAATTTAATTGGTATAGAGATATTTTTGTGTATAACTATTGCGGTAGGTATAGAATAAATAATCTTTTGCCATCGGCAAATTTTGTATTGCAACTAGGGTTTTTTTCTCAAGATAAGTTTGTTAGATTGTTGCAATCAAATTTTGTTAGAATGCCAAATAATTCTATCTCTACAAATACTAATATCAAAATGGCAACAAAAGTTTTTGATAAGTTTAAAAAGGCTTCTATTAGCGTTGAACACATAGAACATTTTAACTTTGGCTATCTTGAAAAGCCTACTAAAACATCCATTGGGGTAATAAAATGAATGGTTATTTAAATATCGTTTTGCATGCGCATTTGCCATTTGTAAGGCACCCAGAATTTGAAGATTTTTTAGAAGAAGATTGGTTTTATGAAGCGTGTCTTGAAACATATATGCCGCTTTTGTCTATGTTTGAGAGATTACATAATGAAAAAGTGCCATTTAAATTAACTATGAGTATAACGCCAACACTTGCAAGCATGATGAAAGACAGCTATTTGATGGGTAAATTGGAAAGAAGAATATACAAATTAATGGAGCTTATTGATAAAGAAAAAAAACGCAAAAAAGATACACCATTTTACGAATCTATCTTAATGTACGAAAAGTGGATAAAAAGCAATTTGAATGTACTAAAACAGTACGATTTTGATTTAACAGAAGGTTTTAAAAGGTTTTATAAAAGCGGAAATTTAGAACTTATAACATGCAATGCCACGCATGCTTTTTTGCCTTTTATGCAAGTGTTACCAAAACTAGTGGAAGCGCAAGTTAAAGTAGGCGTAGATAGTTTTAAACAAACATTTGGGTTTGCGCCAAGAGGCATATGGCTTGCAGAGTGCGGCTATTATAGGGGCGTTGAGGAAATTTTAGCAAAAAATAATATTGATTATTTTTTTGGTGAAACACACTGCATAATGTATGCTGATGAAGCACCAAAGTATGGTGTATATGCGCCTATGTATACGCCAAATTTGGTCGCTTGTTTTGCAAGGGACCCGGGCTCTTCCAAACAAGTGTGGAGTGCGAAGGAGGGCTACCCAGGGGATTTTGATTACAGGGAGTTTTATAGAGATATTGGTTTTGACGAAGACTATGAGTACATAAAACCGTATTTGCACTTAGATGGGCAAAGGCGTTTTGTTGGATTAAAATATTACCGCATAACATCGGATTCTCAAGATTTGGGCAACAAAGCGCCCTATAATCCATCAAATGCCCAAAACAAAGTAAAAATACATGCGGCAAATTTTTTGTTTAATAGACAAAAACAATTGGAGTATCTAAATACCATAATGGATAGAAAGCCTATAATTAATGCAATGTTTGATTGCGAGCTTTTTGGCCATTGGTGGTGGGAAGGTATAAATTTTCTGGAAGAAATTTTTAGGCAAGCGCACAATGTAAAAGAATTTGGAATCGAGTTTACAAACGCAAACGAGTACTTGAGCAATTACCCAACAAACCAAATGAGCAATTTGTGTGAATCAAGTTGGGGCTATAAAGGCTATGGCGATGTGTGGTGTGAAGGTTCAAATGAATGGATTTATAGGCCATTATTTGAAGCTGGCATAAAAATGGTTGAAAAGGCTACGCTTTATAAAAATACCAAAGATAAAAAAATCAAACGTTTGCTTAACCAAATGGCTATAGAACTGCTTCTTGCTCAGGCTTCAGATTGGGCATTTATAATGAAAACCGGCACAATGGTAGACTATGCGGTAAAACGCACCAAGCTGCACCTTAAACGCTTTGATACACTGCTTAACTTTTTAGAAAAAAGAGCTGTGGATAAAACTTTTTTAGAGACTATTGAATATAGGGACAATATTTTTCCAAAAATCTCTTTCAGGGTTTTTTCTCTTTGAAACAGGTTTTGTTAATTTTATTTTTTATATTTATTTTTGTTAATATAGCATGCGCAGATAGTGAACCTACTTTTATAAAAGCAGACAAAATTACATACGATGAAGCTCTAACTACTTATATTGCTAAAGGAAACTGTGAAATTACAAAAGACAAGCATATACTTAAAGCAGATGAGGCTATTTATAATAAAACAAACGGTATTGTGCAACTCTATGGCAATGTACGTATTTATGATAATGAAGGGGATTGGGTAAAAGGCCCAAAAGCAGTAGTAAACATTGATACATTTAAAGGTTTTGCTGATGATGCAATAGCGTTTGTGGCAAAAAATCACCTATATATCAAGGCTAAACGAATAATTATGGATGATAAAAATCACTATTTTGCAAGCGATACTACAATAACTGGTTGCGATTGTGATCAATGTTTATCATTTGATTCGAAAAGCGCTCCAGAGTGGTCCATTGGCGCAAAAAATACATATATTGTTAAAAATAACTATGTATTTAGCTACCCTATTTGGTTTAATGCAGGCAAGCTTCCTGTTTTTGCATTTCCTGCAATTGAAGAGCCGCTTGTTAGAAAAAGTGGATTTTTATTTCCTGCATTTGGTTATTCTAAAACAAATGGTTTTAAATATTACCAGCCATACTATTGGGCTATCAACAAATCTCAAGATGTTACATTGACCTCTCAATACGACGGAAAAATTGGGTATGGGTTAAATACGCAATATAGGTATTACTGGACAGACAATATAAAGGGCAATTGGGAAATTGAGTTGTTTAAAGACACAACACCTCCAGCAGGTGATGAAAAACGCACAAGACTAAATGTAGATATTACACAAAATGCCAATTTCGAAAATTCAGGCGATTTGAAAGCAGATATACATTATTTAAGCAATAAGAATAACCTGCGCGTCATTAATGACGACAATATGCAATTAACAAGCAATCGCTACACTACTAGCAAACTAATGTACCTACTTCAAAATGGCCCGTATTATTTAGGCATTAATAGTTATTTCTATCAAGATTTAATTGCAGCGAATAACTCTCAAACACTGCAAAAATTACCAGAAGTGCTTTTTGATATTTCAAATGTAAACATTTACAATAAACTGTCGTTTGATCTATCTAGTACTTACTCTTACAATTACAGAGAAAGTGGTCTAAGAGGCAATGCGCTTGATGTCTCGCCAAGTTTATCTTATCCATTTAAATTAGATTTTATAAATTTTCTGCCTAAATTTAGTTTGCATTACATTTTTTCAAACTATTCAAATGGTTTAGTTGGCCAACAATCCAGTGCAGTACCCCAACTGGATTTAACCGCTAGAACATCTTTTTTCAAAATATACGACATATCAAGCACAAGCAAGTTGAAACACATCATTGCGCCTCAAATTAGCTATACATTTATACCTAAAGTAAATCAAGAGTTTCCGGATTTTGTTAATACATACCCTCAAACAAGTGCACTTAACTTAACGCTAGAAAATACTATAATCAAAAGAACACTAAATGACAAAGGAGAATTTTCATATAGGGAGATTTTTTACAACAAAATAACACAGCAATATAGATTTGCAAATTACGCCAATATGCCCATTGAACCAATAGATTCAACTCAACCATATATTTACCCAAAAAACGTTTATACAAATGGCCCTATTTATGAAGAAACACGCATTTGGCCATTTTCTTTTTTTAATTTTTCATCTCAATCTTATTATCAATGGCAAAAGCATACATTCACATATACGGCAAATAATTTAAATTTTAACTTTAATACTTTTGGTTTTTCAATTGGATATACTGCGGCAAGGGATATAGATTTTAACACTATAAGCAGGGGAATTACATATTCAGTGTTTTTTTACCCGATTAAAAGACTATATACATACGTTAGTTTAAATAGGGATATACTTGATAGATATTTTCCTCAAAAGCGTGCAGGTTTTTATTATAAAAGCGATTGTTGGGGCTTTGGGTTGGATGTTTTTCAAAATGCTATACCACAGCAAGTGGGCAATAGTTATATAGCCAATAAAAACATAGGATTTTGGATAACCCTTTCACTCAGAGGCATTGGTGAATTCAAAAAACGATGAAATAAAAAAAGCCATAGCACTTAAATATGTTTCAGAAAAGGATAAAGCGCCAAAGGTTGTTGCGAAGGCAAAAGGTTACCTTGCATATATTATTGAAAAAACCGCCAAAGAGCACAATGTTTATGTTAAGCAAGAGCCAACCCTTGTAAACGAGTTATATAGACTGAATATTGATGATCAAATACCGCAAGAGTTGTATGAAGCAGTTGCAAAGATACTTGTTTTTGTTTATAAATTAAAGAAAACGTGATGTGGAGAAGGCAATGTTTGAAGAAGTTAAATTTGATATAAAGCCCATTGGCTTTGTAGAGTCAAATTATCAAATTGGCTCTCAAAAAAAGACACAAGCTATACTGCATATCTTCGACCAATATAAAGAGGGTCTTTATAGGTTAAATGAATTTAAACTAATTATGGTTGTATTTTACTTTCACAAATTTAGTGATTATAGTCTAATTGTTAAGCCGCCCCACAATAACCCAGACAACTCTTTATATGGTGTTTTTGCAACCCACTCACCAAAAAGGCCTAATCACATAGGTGTATCTATTGTACCTATTCTTGAAGTAGGGGAAAATTTTATTAGAATTGATAATTGCGACATGATATCTAATACGCCTATTTTAGACATAAAAGCACAAAGAACATAAACTATAGGTATTTCAATTTGAGTTTATTTTTCTGAAATTACTGTAATAAAAGCAAAAATCTTCCCCCAAAAAAATTCTTCTTTCCCCCCTTGACAAACTGATAGTTTTAGAATATATTACAAAACTGTCGCTTATGACAAGTTCTTTGAAAAATTCCAGATGAAGAGCAAATAAACAACTTTTAGTATT
>JAVRLY010000007.1:0-33897 GCA_031960885.1 Desulfurella sp.
TTATATTCAACCGGATAAATTGCAGCAGGTTATGGAAATTTATGAGGAGCAGTTTAAATCTGCTTGATATTTAATGAAAAAACAACTCACTGGGAAGAAAAATTGCGAACAAAACTTGACATTATCCGACTAAATGTGTAGAATGTAAAAATGATTTTTGAAAAAGGGGTGTAAACAGTGAGTGAAATTACATTAGAAACAAACTTAGAAGGCGTCAAACTCTTGAAAAGGGGCAAAGTTAGAGATGTTTATGATTTGGATGATAAACTTTTAATAGTTGCAACGGATAGAATTTCTGCTTTCGATGTTATTTTGCCAAATGGCATACCAAACAAAGGTGAAGTTTTGACTCAAATCTCATTATTTTGGTTTAATATGACAAAAGATATAATTCAAAATCATTTAATAAGTGCCAATGTAGCCGATTTTCCGCCAATTTTACACAAATATCAAAGTATCTTAGAAAATCGCAGTATGCTAGTAAAAAAAACAAAGCCTATTTTGATTGAATGCATTGTGAGAGGCTACATTTCTGGTTCTGCTTGGAAAGAGTACCTACAAACAGGTAGTATTTGTGGTATCAGTCTACCAAAAGGACTAAAAGAATCACAAAAATTGCTAGAACCGATATTTACGCCAAGCACAAAAGCAGAAGAAGGGCACGATATAAATATCACATTTGAAGAAATGTGTAATATGATAGGTAAAGAATTATCTGAAAGTATAAGAGACATTAGTTTAAAAATATACAATAAAGCACAAGATTACGCTATATCAAAAGGTATTATAATATCTGATACAAAAATGGAGTTTGGTTTGCTAAATGATGAGCTTATACTTATTGATGAGTTACTAACCCCTGATTCTTCAAGATTCTGGTTAGTCAAAACTTACAAAGAAGGTCAGTCTCAAGATAGTTTTGATAAGCAAATTGTAAGGGATTATTTGCTTACGCTTGATTGGAACAAAACTTATCCAGGACCAACGCTGCCAGACTACATAGTAGAAAAAACAGCTAAAAGGTACAAAGAAATTTTAGAAATGTTAAAAAAATGATGATTTAATTTTTCTTCTTTATTTTATCATATATAATAAGTAAAATTCCTATTGTGATAAAAGAGTCAGCAAAATTAAACGCTGGATAATGGTAGGATTTAATGTAAAAATCAAAAAAGTCTAATACATAGCCGTGCACAACTCTGTCGTATAAATTACCTAAAGCTCCTCCGGCTAACATTGTTAAGCCAATAAAGAGAGTATTTGAAGTATCATGTTTAAACATAAAGTAAAAGGCTATTAACACAACAATGGCGCTAATTGCTATAAGGAATATAAATCTATAAATACCGCTTAAGTGTGCCAAGAAACCAAATGCAATGCCTGAGTTTTGGACATACACTAAATTAAAAAAATTTGGAATGATATCAATACTATGATCAATCGTTAGATGCGCTAAATAATACTTAGCTATCCTGTCTATAACAAAAAAAAGGAGCGTCAATGACACTCCAAAAAAATATTTATGCTTTTTAAACATAATAGTTTTTATTGAAACTTTATGAGGGAAATTTTAGCAGCATCACCCTTTCTATAGCCTATCTTATATACTCCTACAAAACCACCATTTTTCTCTGCATATTTTGGAACTATATCAGTAAGTAATTTTCTAACAGAGTCTTTATGAGGTAATCTTGATAACAACAGTCTCCTTGAAGATAGTGAGTTTTTCTTTCCAATTGTTACGAGTTTGCTAACAAAGCGCGATAATTCTTTTGCTTTGGCGTCTGTTGTCTTGATTTGACCATGTTTAATTAAAGCAATCGTCAAATTTCTAAGAAGTGCTTTGCGTTTCTCGCTATCTATACTTAATGTTCTATAGGCTTTTCTATGTCTCATTATTCTTCACTCCTTTTTATTGCTTCTTCTATTCTTTTAATGTATTTTTCATCAAATGTCATTCCCAAACTCAAACCTAGTTGTTTTAGTGCAGCCTTGATTTCCTTCAGTGATTGCTTGCCAAAGTTTCTTGTATTGAGTAAATCAAAATCTGTTTTTTGCACAAGTTGCCAGATATATTTTATATCGTGATTTCTTAAGCAATTAGATGCCCTAACATTTAGCTCAAGATCTTCTATGGTTTTTAAAAGATTTTCATCAATTTCTTCATTTGCATCACTGTAATTTAAGTCTGGCTCAGACTCTTTAAAATTGCCCATAAAAAGTTTAAAGTGTGCATTTAAAATATAACTTGCCTGACCTAGCGCTTCTTTGGGAGTTATACTGCCATTTGTTTCAACTTCTAAAATAAGCCTTTCGTAATCGTAGAAGCCTCTTTCCATGCTCTTATTGGCACTAAAAGATACGCGTCTTACTGGAGTGAACAAAGCATCAACTGGTATGTAACCTATTTCTTTGTTTATGCTTTCTTGATTTGATTGCTTATAACCCACTCCTTTTTCTAAGTAAATTTCAGCTTGAAATTCAGCATCATCATTTAATTGTGCAATATAATGGTTAGGATTAATAATTTTTAAGTCAGAGTTCAGCTCTATATCACTTGCCCTAAGAATGCCAGGTCCTTTTTTGCTTATTTTTAACACGCATTCTTTGAAATTCTCCGATAAACTCTTAAAAACTACATCTTTCAGATTTAATATTATATTGATTACGTCTTCTTTAACTCCAGTTACTCCGCTAAACTCATGTTCAACACCATCTATTTTAATGCCAACTATACCAATACCCTGTATAGATGATAACAATACTCTTCTTAATGCATTGCCAATGGTAGTTGCAAAACCTTCGTTAATTGGTTCAAGTATAAATCTTTCATGCCTATCATTTACATATTCTACTTTAATTTCTTGAGGCAATTGCAAATACTCAAAAATATCATTATTCATAAATTCAACCTTTCTTAAATTTTATCTTGAATAAAGCTCAACAATTGTATCAGCCTTAAATGGAACCCTTATATCCTCAATAGATGGGGTATCTAATACCCTAACAGTCAAACTACCCACATCCAAACTCAACCACGGTGCAATTCCTGACTTATAAGCATAATCAATTCTGTCCTTTAACTCTTGAGAATTTTTAATTTTTTCACTAACGCTTATTGTATCGTTTTTAGATACAATAAGAGATGGAATAGTGGTTTTTCTTCCGTTTAATATAACATTCCCATGACTAATTAACTGTCTTGCTTGTTTTTTAGACACGGCAAAACCAGATTTATAGACAACGTTATCCAACCTGCATTCAAGAATTTTAACTAAATTTTCACCAGTTTGACCTTGCATTTGTTTTGCGTTCTTGAAATACCTCCTAAATTGTCTTTCAAGCACACCGTAATATGACTTAGCTTTTTGTTTTTCTATCAAATGTTCTGTATAACTTTTCAATTTTCTTCTCGAAGATTTATCCTTGCCGGGCGGATAAGGAGATTTCTCAAATGCGCATTTTTCTGTAACACACCTATCTCCTTTTAAAAACAATTTTAAACCTAATGCTCTACACCTTCTGCATAGTGGACCATTATAAACTGCCATAATCTATCACCTCAAACTCTTCTTTTCTTTGGTGGTTTACAACCATTGTGTGGTATAGGAGTTACATCTTTTAAAGACTTAACCTTTAAGCCAGCTGACTGCAAAACTCTTATAGCAGTCTCTCTACCAGATCCAGGACCTTTAACACGTACATCGACTTCTTTCATTCCTCTTTGTACAGCGATTTTAGCTGCTTGCTCAGCAGCCATCTGTGCGGCAAAAGGCGTACTTTTTCTTGTTCCTTTGAATCCTACGCTACCAGATGTTGACCAACAAACAACATTGCCATCTTTATCTGTAATACTAACTATAGTGTTGTTAAATGTAGATTGAATATGAACAATACCACTCACACTAACTTTTTTAACTTTCTTCTTTTTAGCTTCAGCCATTAAATTTCTCCTTAAATACCATTAATGTTTACCTCCAACTGTCTTTTTTCTGCCTTTTCTTGTTCTTGAATTTGTTCTTGTTCTTTGACCTCTTACAGGCAGGCCTTTTCTGTGTCTTAGACCCCTATAATTTCCTAAATCCATTAATCGTTTAATATTCATTCCAACTATTTTTCGTAATTCGCCTTCTATAGTGTAATTAGAAAGAATAGACCTTAGTTTTTGCAATTCATCTGGAGTCAAATCATCAGTTCTTCTATTAGGATCAACGCCAGTTTTTTCAATTATTTCTTTAGAGGTAGATTTACCTATTCCATATATATATGTCAAGGCAACCTCTATACGTTTATTTTTTGGTAATTCAACACCAACTAATCGAGCCATTTATCCTCCTAGCCTTGTTTTTGTTTGTGCTTTGGATTTTCGCATATAACCCTAACAACACCTTTTCTTTTTATTATTTTACATTTTGGACAGATCTTTTTAACTGAAGACCTTACTTTCATTTATTTAACCTCCAATTTCTACTTATACCTATAAATTATTCTGCCTTTTTCTATGCTGTATGGTGAAATCTCTAATTTAACCTTATCGCCTGGCAAAATTTTTATGAAATGCATACGCATCTTACCTGCTACATGAGCCAAAACTATATGCTCGTTTTGTAGTTTTACCCTAAACATAGCGTTTGGTAATGCTTCCACAACTTCACCTTCAACTACAACTGGTTTTTCTTTTGCCATAAAAACTAATTCTCCTTGCTCAATATCACGGGACCGTTTTCTAAAATAGCTATAGTATGTTCAAAATGCGCCGATGGCGACCCATCTTTTGTCACAACACTCCAACCATCTTTTTTTACTTCAACTTCAAAATCGCCCACATTAACCATTGGTTCTATTGCAATCGTCATGCCTACTTTTAATACGATATTTCGTGCTCTGTCTGGAACATAATTTGGTACCTGAGGCTCTTCATGCAAATGTCTTCCAATGCCATGTCCGACATAATCTCTTACTACACTAAAACCATTTGCTTCTACATATGTCTGGATTGCTTGTGATATATCAAATAAATAATTGCCAGGATGAGCTTTTTCTATACCTTTGTACAAAGAATTCCTTGTCACGTCAATTAGCTTTTGTTTTATTTTGGAAACATTACCTACACAAACAGTTATCGCAGAATCGCCATAGAAGCCATCATAAAACAAACCAAAATCTAAACTGACTATATCCCCTTCTTTTAAAAATCTCTTATTAGAAGGTATACCATGCACTACCTCTTCATTAACAGAAACACACAAAGCGTTTGGAAAACCACCATAACCTAAAAAAGCTGGCTTTGCATCTAATTCTTTAGAGTATTCCATTGCAAGCCTATCAAGCTCATATGTTGTTATACCAGCTTTCACTTCATTTTTCAACATGTTTAAAACTTTCGCTACCATTGCGTTTACGACGCGCATTTTTTCTATTTCTTGTCTTGATTTTAAAACAATCATCAATCGCCCAATATATCAGTAATAGCTGAAAAAACTTCATCTACATTGCCACTGCCACTTATTGTATGTAATTTGCCTTTTTTCTTGTAATACTCAATGAGCGGCTTCGTATGTTCTTTAAAAACCTTTAACCTATTTTCTACAGTTTCTTTTGTATCATCAGTACGTTGGATTAATTTAGACCCGCAAATATCGCAAATCATGTCTTGTTTTGGGGGTTTGTTTTTAAGATGATATATGGCTCCACAAGTTGGGCAAACTCTTCTTAGAATTAAACGTTCGATAATCTCTTCGTCTGCTACATCTATATATATAACGGCATCTAAAATTAAATTTTTTTCCGTTAGCATTTTATCAAAGCTAGAGGCTTGATCAATAGTTCTTGGAAATCCATCTAACAGAAAACCGCGTGCGCAATCATTTTGCATTATACGATTTTCAATCATCTTTATAATAAGCCCATCTGGAACAAGCTCGCCTTTTTCCATATATTGTTTTGCCGCTACACCCAAATCGGTTTCGTTTCTAACTTCATTGCGTAAAATGTCTCCTGTGGATATCTGCACAATAGAGTATTTCCTTATTATCTTTTCTGCTTGAGTACCTTTTCCTACACCAGGAGCTCCAAGTAAAACTACAATCACTTATCTACCTCCTTTATTCAAAAAACCGTCATAATTCCTCATATACAAATGAGCTTGTATTTGCATGATAGTGTCCAAAGCAACCTGAACAACAATCAATAAAGCTGTGCCTCCAAAGTAAAACGGCACGCTAAAGTGTTGCATTAAAATCCAGGGCAATACACATACAAACGACAAGTATATACCACCAACAAATGTAAGCCTAGTTAGTATCCAATCCAAAAAGTCAGCAGTATACTTTCCTGGTCTAATGCCTGGTATAAAACCACCATTCTTTTTGAGATTATCAGCAACATCTTTTGGGTTAAAAGCAATGGAGGTATAAAAGTATGCAAAAAAGAAAATCAAAATCACATAAAAAACATTATAAATCATACCGCCTGGATTCAATAAGTTAGAGATTTTTTGTATAAAAGGTACATTTATAACTTTAGCTATTGTCGCAGGGAAAAGCATAATAGAAGACGCAAATATCGGAGGTATTACACCAGATACATTAATTTTTAATGGGATATAGCTGCTTTGCGCGTTGTATAGTCGCTTTCCTACCATTCTCCTTGGGTACTGCACACTTACCCTTCTTTGAGCTAACTCAACAAATACTATAAGCGCAACAACGCCAACTACGATTATAAAGATCAGTAACAATGCAAGTATTGACATATCGCCAGAACTTACTAATTTAAAAGTGTTACCCACTGCTGCAGGCAACCCTGCAATAATGCCGGCAAATATAATAAGAGAGATTCCGTTTCCAATGCCTCGCTCTGTTATTTGCTCACCAAGCCACATTAAAAACACCGTTCCAGTTGTTAAAGTAATATCAGCAAAAATAATAAACCCTATACCATGCCATATTACAACAGGTGTATCATTTGGTCCATGCATTGATTGTAGACCTATTGCTATTCCTATACCTTGCAATAAAGATATTACAACCGTTAAATACCTGGTATACTCCGATATTTTTCTCCTACCAGATTCACCTTCTTTTTGTAATTTTGCAAGTTCTGGGCTTACAGCTGTAAATAATTCTAAAATAATAGCTGCAGAAATATAAGGCATAATGCCTAAAGAAACAATACTAAAGTTGCTAATTGCACCGCCACTAAAAAGGTTAAATAGACCAAGCGCTGTTGATTGATTTTGATTTACAAGCGCAGCCAACACATGAGTGTCCACACCTGGTGTAGGTATGTGTGCTGCTAACCTAAATATTATAAACATGACAAGAGTAAATAACAACCTTTTGTTTAACTCTGGTACGTTAAACATGTTTGAGTAGTCTTGCATTAAATAACCTCAAATATAGCATTTGCTTGTTCAATTTTGCTAATTGCTTGCTTAGAAAACGCATGGGCCTTAATATTCAATTTTTTTGACAAGTTTCCGTTACCCAAAATTTTTATTAATTTTTTACCGCTTACTAAGCCCTTATCAACTAGCGTTTCAAAATTCACTTCATCATTTTCATTAAAATGTTCGTTTAAAATTTCGATATTAACTATATCATACTCAATTTTGAAATTATTTTTAAAACCTCTTTTGGGCAATCTTCTATAAATAGGTGTTTGACCACCTTCGTAGAATGCACTTAAGTGTCCATGTCCACTCCTTGCTCTTTCACCTTTGTTGCCCTTGCCAGCTGTCGTTCCGTATCCACTTGCGTCGCCCCTTCCTACTCTTTTTTTATTTTGTACTATCTTTGGTAATTCAAACAATTGCATATTAATCTCCTTATTCAACTTCTTCAACTCTAACCATATAGTATAATTTTTTTATCATTCCACGTATGTGGGGTGTATCTTTCCTTAAAACATACTGATTAGGTCTTTTTAGGCCCAGTGACGTTGCCACTTTTTTTAATTTATGCTTTTGTCCAATATAGCTTTTTGTCATAATAATCTTAAGTGTCATTGTACCAATCCCCTTCCTTTCAAAATTTCTTCCTTATTTTTTAGTGACTTTAATGCTTTTATTATAGCGCCTGCTAAATTAAATGGATTATTAGAACCAATTGATTTAGTTACTATATTTTTAATTCCGCAGGCTTCCAATACCGCTCTTGCAGTATTTCCAGCTATTATGCCTGTTCCTGGCTTTGCTGGTTTCAATAATACAATGCCAGCACCCTGTTTTACTTGTACAATATGAGGAATGCTTCCATCTTTTGTTATAGGCACTCTAAACATTTCTTTCTTAGCCTTTTCTACGGCTTTCTTTATTGCTTCTGATACTTCTTTTGATTTACCCAAAGCAATTCCTACTTGACCATTAGAATCTCCAACTACAACTAAAGCGTTAAATCGAAATCTCCTACCACCTTTTACAACCTTAGCAACTCTACCTATTTTAACAACATACTCTTGAAAAACTTTTTCCACTTAACCCTCCTAAAAAATTAAACCGCCCTCTCTTGCAGCATCTGCTAAGGCTTTAACTTTGCCATGATACAGATAGCCATTTCTGTCAAAAACAACATTCGATATACCCTTTTCTAAAGCTTTTTGAGCTAAAAGCAAACCTACTTGCCTTGCTGATTCAATATTACAACCTTTTACTTTATCTTTAAGCTTAGAATCTAAGCTCGAAGCACTGACTACTGTATTACCGCTTATATCGTCAATGAGCTGAGCATACACATGATTTAAACTTTTAAATACGCATAGTCTTGGCTTTTGCAAAGTTCCCCTGATTTTATACTTTAAACTAATTTTTCTTTTTTGTCTCAATTCGTTTCTACTTTGTTTCTTTAACATTAAACCTCCTACTTACCTGCCGCTTTTCCAGCTTTCCTTCTAACTTTCTCATATTTGTATTTTATACCTTTGCCTTTATAAGGCTCTACTTTTTTAAATGCTCTAATATCAGCTGTTACTTGTCCAACTAAATATTTGTCAATGCCCGATATTGTGAGATTAGTTCCAGATTTATCTACCTCAATAGTAATACCATTTGGTATTGAATAGAAAACTTCATGTGAAAATCCTAAGTTCAATTTTATTTTCTTTGATTCTACACTTGCTTTATACCCAACCCCTTCTATTGATAATTCCTTATTAAAGCCATTTGTCACGCCTGCAATTGCATTTGCAATTAAACTTCTGTATAAACCATGAAATGCCTTTGCTTTTTTATTTTCTTGATTGATATTTTTTACAATCAAAGTATCGCCTTCTTTGACTAATTCAATGAATTCTGATTTAAAGTTCTGAGTTAAAATTCCTCGTGGACCTTTGGCTGTAATTTTATCCTTTTCTATATTTAACTCTACATTCTTTGGTAGATTAATTATTTTTTTACCTATACGAGACATAATTTCCTCCTAAAATAGCTCACAAATTAGCTCTCCACCCAATTTTCTCTTTTTAGCCTGATATGTTGTCATAACACCTTGGTTGGTTGATATAATAGAAATACCCAAACCACTAACAACTGGCTTTATGTCTTGCGATTTAACATAAATTCTTCTCGATGGTTTACTTACGACCTTTATTATTTTTAAAGCAGGCTCTTTATGTTTGTCATCTAAATATTTCAATTCAACTTTTATGAGTGTTTTTAGAGGATTAATAATTTCATAATTTTTTATATAACCCTCTTTTTTCATAATCTCACAAATGTTCTTAACTATGCTGTTGCCATATACTGTTACTTCAGTTTTCTTTGTCAAAAGAGCATTTTTAATCATTGATAATGAATCACTTACTCTATTCATCATATTCTCCTACCAACTTGATTTGGTTATACCAGGAATTTCTCCCCGTGATGCTAAATTTCTAAAACAAATTCTGCAAATTCCAAAATCCCTAATATAACCTCTAGATCTACCGCATATATTGCACCTATTCTTGATTCTTACTTTAAACTTTGGATTCTTTTTAGTTTTTTCAATCATAGCTTTTCTAGCCATTAAACCTCCTAATTTGATTTAGCAAACGGCATGCCAAAAGCTTTTAACAACTCGAAAGCTTCCTCATCGGTTTTTGAAGTGGTAACAAATGATATACTCATGCCATGCATTTTTAAAATTTTATCATAATTTACTTCTGGAAAAATCAATTGTTCTGTAACTCCAAGCGTATAGTTTCCTCTACCATCAAAGTTTTTCTTAGAAACTCCTCTAAAATCTCTGATTCTAGGTAAGCTAAAACTTATAAATCTCTCTAAAAACTCGTACATTCTATCTTTTCTTAATGTTACTTTACAACCTATTGACACACCTTTTCTCAACTTAAAATTTGCAATGGATTTCTTAGCCTTTGTAACAACACCTTTTTGACCAGTTATTATTGCGAGCTCTTCTAACACAGAATCAAGCACTTTAATATCATTGGCTCCTTCTGCAATGCCAACATTCAATACTATTTTCTCCAATTTTGGAACTTTCATAATGTTTTTATAAGAAAATTTCTGCATCATATATGGTATGATATTTTCTTTATAGTGTTTTTTCATGCTTACTGTATACAATTTGCATCCTCCGCTCTTAAATAGTTTCTTTGCATTTTTTACAAACCCTAACCTTAATACCATCATCTAAAATTTTACTTGAAATTCGAGTGGGCTTATTGCAATGCGGACAAATCAACATTACATTAGAAATATCAATTGGCGCCTCTTTTTCTATTATGCCACCCTTTGATGTTTGTGTAGCTTTTTCGTGTTTTTTTATTATTTTAACACCCTCAATAATCAATCTATTTTTTTTGGGTAAAAAAGATATTATTTTCCCTGTTTTGCCTTTATCTTTGCCTGCTATTACCTTGACTAAATCGCCTTTTTTAAGTTTTGTACGCATATTTGAATATACACTAGCCATACTTTCTCCTTATAGAACCTCTGGGGCAAGAGAAATAATCTTCATGAAATCTTTCATCCTAAGTTCCCTAACAACTGGTCCAAAAATTCTAGTCCCAATTGGTTCTTTCTGATTATTAATTATAACTGCAGCATTTTCATCAAACCTTATATAAGAACCATCGTCTCTTCGGAATTCTTTTCTTGTTCTAACGATAACTGCTTTTACTACATCACCTTTCTTTACCTTTCCATTCGGTATAGCTTCCTTAACAGATGCAACTATAATATCACCTATATACGCATACCTTCTCTTTGATCCGCCAAGAACCTTTATGCACATTATTTTTTTGGCTCCAGAATTATCTGCTGATTTTAACATTGTAAAAGGTTGTATCATATTTCCTCTCCCAATCCGGCATATCGTTGCAAAATCTTTAATAACCTAAATTTTTTTTCTTTTGATATAGGTCTGCAACTTACAAATTGAACAAAATCTCCCACTTTAGAGGAGTTTTCTTCATCATGAACCTTAAATTTTCTTGTTTTTTTGATATATTTTTTTATTTTTGGATGCAGTTTGTATTCTTCTACCCTAACAACTATTGTTTTATCCATTTTATCACTTACTACAATACCTTCACCAACAAACTTACTCATAGTCCTTTCTCCAATTGCTTAGCTTTTGTTAAAATTCTGGCCAAATTTTTCTTTAGCGTTCTAGTACGCTTTGGATTTTCTAATTGCTCAAAACCTTTTTTTAATCTCAAACGCATAAGTTCTTCTCTAATTTTTGACTCAGAATCTTTTAGAGCGTCTATATTCATAGTGTTAATATCTTGCTTTTTCATAGCCATTCTCCGCTTGCTACAAATTTTGTCTGTATATTTAGTTTTGAAGCAGCTAACTCAAAAGCGCTTCTAGCTAACTCTTCACTAACACCGCCAATTTCATACAGAATTCTTCCAGGTTTTATTATACAGACCCATTTTTCAATAGAACCTTTTCCTTTTCCCATTCTTGTTTCAGCTGGTTTTTTTGTAAGAGGAAAGTCGGGAAAAATCCTAATCCAGACTTTGCCTTGATGTTTAAGTCTTCTGTTTATTGCAACCCTTGCAGCTTCTATTTGGTTGCTTGTAATCTCGCCTCTTCCAATGGCCTTTAGACCAAAT
This sequence comes from Desulfurella sp., assembly GCA_031960885.1. GTDB lineage: Bacteria > Campylobacterota_A > Desulfurellia > Desulfurellales > Desulfurellaceae > Desulfurella. The sequence continues at coordinate 12,064 of JAVRLY010000007.1, forward strand.
TCTCCAAAAGCAAGCTGACTTCCTCTCTTTGATAATCCCTCAACACCATGTCGGTTGCGTTGGTATTTTCTAAATTTTGTTTTCTTTGGCATTAACATAAATCATTCTCCTTTAATCCATTACATAGCCTTTAAATAACCAAACTTTTATACCTATAATGCCAGCCGTTGTCAAACTTTCAGCAAAACCATAATCTATGTTTGCCCTAAGTGTAGTAAGTGGCACACGTCCTTCTTTTATCCACTCTGTACGAGCCATTTCGACACCACCTAATTTGCCAGCACACTGAATTTTTATTCCTTGAGCGCCTTTTCTTAGAGCCATATAAGCTGCTTTTTTCATAGCTCTTCTAAAATGAGTTCTTTTTTCAATTTGCAATGCTATATTTTCAGCTATTAATTGAGCATCTGTTTCCGGTGTATTCACTTCTCTAATATTTATGGTAACCTCGGACTTCGTAAGTTCTTTCAAAAAATTTTTTATCTTTTCAACTTCCGCGCCCTTTCTACCAATAATTATACCCGGTCTTGCGGCAAATATATTTAGCGTGAGCTTGTTCATTTTTCTTTCTATTTCTATATTTGAAATACCTGCATAGTACAGTTTCGCTTTAACTTCTTTTCTTATTCTTTGGTCTTCCAATAACTTTTCTTTGAAGTCACCTTTTGCAAACCATCTTGATGTCCAATTCTTTATAATTCCCAATCTCAATCCAATCGGGTTAACCTTTTGACCCAAAACCCACCTCCTTTGCAAGCACGATTTTTATATTTGTGGTCCTCTTTAGTATCTTTCCTGCGCGTCCCATTGCCATTGGTCTATAGCGCTTCAACCTTATGCCATCATCTGCACATACGGTTTTGACATAAAATTTATTTGGGTCTTCTCCTTTTTCCAAACAACCAGCAACGGCTGATTCCAACAGTTTTGAAAGTATAAAAGCACTTTTTTTAGGCATAAGTTTCAATATAGATATAGCTTCATCAGCCTTCTTGCCTTTTATTACACCTATTACCTGTCTGACTTTTATAGGCGAAATGCTTGCTCTTGATAGTCTAACTGTATGCTCCACTACTTTACCCCCATTTTATTCCTATATATTTATTTGCCTATTTTCTTCTGAACCACACCTTTGTGTCCTTTAAAGGTCCTTGTTGGCGAAAATTCACCCAGTTTATAGCCAACCATATTTTCTGTTACATAGACAGGCACAAATTTTCTGCCATTGTGTACTCCAAATGTTAAACCAACAAACTCAGGTATAATAACGCTTCTCCTCGACCATGTTTTTATTATTGTTTTTTTGCCTTCAGATTTTGCTTGATTGGCTTTTTTGAGAAGCTTTTCATCTACATATGGCCCTTTTTTTAGTGATCTTGCCATTTAACCCCCTAATCAATCCTCTTAATAATAAATTTGTCCGTACGCTTATTGTGTCTTGTCTTGTAACCTTTGGTTGGTTTACCCCAAGGAGTTACCGGTGTTCCACCTGTACCTGTTTTCCCTTCACCGCCACCATGTGGATGGTCTATTGGGTTCATAGCCACACCCCTTACATGCGGTCTTCTACCTAAATGCCTAACCCTTCCAGCTTTTCCATAATTTATATTATTATGGTCAATATTACCAATTTGACCAATCGTCGCATAGCATTCTGCCAATATATATCTCATTTCGCCGCTTGGCAATTTTATTGTAGCGTACTTACCTTCTTTCGCCATTAATTGAGCAAATGTTCCAGCACTTCTTGCTAATTTACCACCGCCATTGATTTTCAATTCAATATTATGAATGAAACTACCGACTGGGATTTTTTTTAGTGGTAGAGCGTTGCCTACTCTTGGCTCGACAGTTTCACCAGCTTCAACTCTATCTCCAACATTTAGACCAAGTGGAGCTAAAATATACCTCTTTTCTCCATCAATATAAGAGAGTAAAGCTATTCTTGCACTTCTGTTAGGATCATATTCTATAGATTTAACAACAGCCTCTATATTTCTTTTATTGCGCTTAAAATCAATGATACGATAAATCTTTCTTGTTCCGCAGCCACGAAATCTGACCGTTATACTACCTGTGTTGTTTCTGCCCGATTTCTTTTTTAACACCACGGTGAGAGATTTTTCTGGCGTTGTCTTAGTTATTTCACTAAAATCGCTGCCGCTTGCAAACCTCATACCGTTCGTTACTGGTTTAAAAAACTTTATACCCATAAAACAATCCCCTTTTTTACAAGTTTATGCTGTAGCCATCTTTTAGCGTGACCACACATTTTTTGCGTGAATTTTTAATACCAACTATACCCTTGAAAACCTTTGTTTTTCCTTTTGTATTAAGAATATTTACATCATTTACTAATACCTTAAAGGTAGATTCTATTGATTTTTTAATTTCAGGCTTTGTTGCCTTGATTGAGACATAAAATTCATATTTATTATACTCTTGCATCATTAGAGCTTTTTCTGAAACAACTCGTCCTTGAATTATATCCCATTTATCCATTTGCAAATCTCCTACTTAATTTTTCAAAAACATCAGTCGTTGTTACAACTTTTGGAAACCTCATTAAATCATATACATTTACACTATCAACATTTCTAATTTCTATTTTATCAATGTTGCGCAAAGATAAGTAAGCATTTTCCATACCTTTATCCAAAATAAATAATGATTTTACTGCATCTAATTTCTTTATCAAATTATAAGCTAACTTAGTTTTTGGCTGATCAAAATGTAAATCACTTAGTAATACAAGCGTTTTTGCTTCAATATGGGACATTAGAGCTTCAATAAATGCTTTCCTCTTTTCTTTCTTATTCATCTTTAATTCAAAATCTGTTTTTGGTTTAGGGCCAAAAACTACACCTCCGCCTCTAAACAACGGGGATCTAATTGAGCCTGCCCTTGCCCTACCTGTACCTTTTTGCTTCCAAGGTTTTTTGCCACCACCTGATACTTCGCCTTTTGTTTTTGTAGATGCTGTCCATTGTCTTTTATTTGCAAGCATTGCACGTACAACTCTATTTACAACGACATCGGGTTTTTTAGAAGGCTTATAATCAATTTCAAAATTAATTTCGCCAACCTTATTAATATCTTTATCGAAATACTCAATATTCATATTTATTTCTCCTTTTTGCTTAATAAGGTAACGTAAGAGCCTTTAGAGCCAGGTACTGCACCAGTTACTGCTATTATATTCTTTTCTTTGTCTATAAAAGCAATTCTAAGATTTTTAATTGTTACCTTTTCGTTCCCTAAATGTCCTGGCATTTTTTTACCTTTTATAACCCTTCCAGGCCATTCTCGGTTTCCTATTGAACCAACCCTTCTATTAAACATAGAGCCGTGACCGCCAGGACCACCAGCAAAGTTATGCCTTTTCATTACACCTGCAAAACCTTTTCCCTTCGATGTACCAACAACATCGATTTTCTCACCCACGCTAAAAATATCAATGTCAATTTGATCATTTAATTTAATTTCATTTAAACTATTAACTTTAAATTCTTTTAAATACTTTTTGGGTGTTGCGTTTGCTTTTTTTAGGTGACCCAATTGTGCTTTTGATATCCTGCTTTCTTTCGTATCAACAAAACCAACCTGTATAGCATTGTAACCATCAGATTCTTTTGTCTTGATTTGTGTAACAACAGCAGGTTCTGATTCTAAGATAGTTACAGCCACTGCATAACCATCTACAAACATTTTAGACATACCCACTTTTTTTGCAATCAGTCCTATCATTTTCTACTCCTATAATCTATATAAAGAGGAAGAGAAACCAAAAATAAGGTTTTTACCTCTTTTATTACATTTAAAGTTTTACCTCTACGTCTACACCAGCAGCCAGATCTATCTTCATCAAAGCATCAACAGTTTGCTGCGTTGCTTCGTCTATTTCTAAAAGCCTTTTGTGCACCCTCATCTCAAATTGCTCTCGAGAGCTTTTATTGATATGGGGTGACCTCAGCACTGTATATTTAGAAATATCTGTTGGCAGTGGTATTGGGCCTCTTATGGTTGCACCTGTTCTTTTAACAGTTTCTATAATATCTTTTGCAGATCTATCCAATAGTTTTGCTTCATAAGCTCTAAGTTTTATTCTAATTTTTTGCGACATTCAAAACATCCTCACTTAATTATCTCAATTACTACACCAGCACCAACAGTCTTGCCACCTTCTCTTATAGCAAATCTAGTTTCTTTTTCAAGTGCTATAGGGGCAATTAATTCTACTTCCATTTCTACATTATCACCAGGCATTACCATTTCTACGCCTTCTTTGAGTTGAACCGTGCCCGTTACATCTGTGGTTCTTACATAGAATTGTGGTCTGTAGCCATTAAAAAATGGTGTATGCCTACCGCCTTCCTCTTTTGTTAGAATGTATACTTGGGCTTTAAATTTAGTATGCGGTGTAATTGAGCCTGGTTTTGCAAGAACCATACCGCGCTCTACTTCTTCTTTTTTTGTGCCTCTAAGTAATACACCTACGTTATCTCCAGGCAAAGCTTCGTCAAGTATTTTTCTAAACATCTCTAAAGAGGTTGCAACGGTTTTTTGTGTAGGTTTCAGACCTACTATCTCTATTTCATCGCCTGTTTTTATTACACCACGCTCTACCCTACCTGTTACAACAGTACCACGACCAGATATTGTGAATATATCTTCAATTGGCATTAAGAATGGTTTATCTGCATCACGCTCTGGTGTTGGTATGTATTCATCTACTGCATTCATCAAATCTTCTATTGCTTTAGTCCATTCATTGTCTGAATCAGATTCCAATGCTTTTAGGGCACTTCCTCTGATAACTGGTACATCATCGCCTGGGAAACTGTATTTGGTAAGTAAATCCCTTACTTCCATTTCAACTAAGTCAATGAGTTCTGGGTCATCAACCATATCTGTTTTATTCAAAAATACTACAATGTATGGCACACCAACTTGACGAGCAAGCAAGATGTGTTCTCTTGTTTGTGGCATCGGACCATCTGCTGCTGAAACAACAAGTATTGCACCGTCCATTTGAGCTGCACCTGTGATCATGTTTTTGATGTAGTCAGCATGACCTGGGCAGTCAACGTGGGCATAGTGCCTTTTGGCTGTTTCATACTCAACATGAGAAGTATTTATAGTAACACCCCTTTCTCTTTCTTCTGGAGCGTTATCTATTTGAGAGTAATCTTTAAATTCAGCAAAACCTTTTTTTGATAAAACTTTTGTTATAGCTGCAGTCAATGTCGTTTTGCCATGATCAACGTGTCCAATTGTACCAATATTCACATGAGGTTTGGTACGAACATATTTTTCCTTTGCCATAATGGAAACCTCCTAAACTTCTTTCTTTATTATTTTTTCTGCTATAGAGCTTGGAACTTCTTCATAAGTTGCAAATTGCATTACATAAGTACCGCGCCCTTGCGTAATTGATCTCAATGTTGTGGCATACCCAAACATTTCACCAAGCGGTATATCAGCTCTAATCATTTTAACGCCTAATTTGTCTTCCATATTTTTAATTTTTCCTCTTCTTGAGCTTAAATCTCCAATTACATCACCTAAATATTGTTCTGGTGTAGAAACTTCTACATCCATAACAGGCTCTAATAAATATGGTTTAGCTGCTTTTAAAGCTTCTTTAAATGCCATAGATCCAGCTATTTTAAAAGCCATTTCTGATGAATCTACTTCGTGATATGAACCATCTACTAATATGGCCTTAACATCTATAACCTCATATCCTGCAAGTATACCATTTTCAGCTGCTTCTTTCACGCCTTCTTCTATTGCTGGTATAAATTCTTTTGGTATTACACCGCCAACGATCTTGTTTACAAATGTTATACCCTTGCCACGCTCTTGTGGTTCAATTTCAAGCCAAACATCTCCGTACTGACCATGACCACCTGTTTGTCTTACAAATTTACCCTGTTTTTTGACTTTAGCCTTAATGCTTTCTTTATATGCAACCTGGGGCTTACCAGTATTTACATTTACATTAAATTCTCTTTTTAACCTATCTACAATTATCTCAAGGTGAAGTTCTCCCATGCCAGAAATAATTGTTTGAGCTGTTTCTTCGTCAAATTTAATTCTAAATGTTGGATCTTCCTCTGCTAATTTTTGAAGACCATTTGATAGTTTTTCCTGGTCAGCTTTAGTTTTTGGTTCCACAGCAATGGATATTACTGGTTCTGGGAACTCCATAGCTTCAAGTATTATTGGTTTTTCTTCAGAGCACAATGTATCCCCAGTTGCAGTGTATTTTAAGCCAATTGCTGCAACAATATCGCCTGCATGGGCTTCTTCGATATCTTCCCTTTTATTCGAATGCATCAAAAGCAATCGTCCAATTCTTTCTTTTTTACCTTTTGCTGAATTAAGTACATAAGAACCCGACTTTAAAGTTCCAGAATATATTCTTAAGTATGTAAGTTTGCCTACATACGGATCACTTAATATTTTGAATGCTAAAACACACAATGGCTCATCATCATTAGGCAATCTAACCTCTTCTTCGCCTGAGAGATTTTTGCCCTTTATACCACCAACATCTACAGGAGATGGCAAATATAAGTTAATAGCATCAAGTAGCGGTTGAACACCTTTATTTTTAAAAGCACTACCGCACATTACAGGCGTACATTGCCCTGATAAAGTAGCCTTTCTAATGGTGCTAACGATTTTTCCTTCGGCTATGTCCTTACCATCTAAGTAATCAATCATTAATTCTTCATCAAAATCTGCTATGGACTCAATTAATTTCGATCTATACTCTTGAGCCAAACTCAAAAGGTCTGCAGGTATATCTTTCTCGCTGAAAGTAGCTCCAAGCACATCAGAGTCCCATATAATGGCTTTCATTTTAACAAGGTCAATTACACCTGCGAAATTACTCTCACTACCAATTGGTATCTGCAGTGCTATAGGTGTTGATCCAAGTTTTGAGTTTATTTCTTTTAACACATTAAAAAAGTTTGCACCAGTTCTGTCCATTTTATTAACAAAAGCTATTCTTGGTACATTGTATTTATTAGCTTGACGCCATACAGTCTCAGATTGGGGTTCAACACCACTTACAGCGCAAAAAACTCCAACTGCGCCATCAAGAACCCTTAAAGATCTTTCAACTTCTACGGTAAAATCAACATGGCCTGGTGTATCAATTAAGTTAATTTTATGATTTTTCCAAAAACATACAGTCGATGCTGATGTAATAGTAATACCGCGCTCTTTTTCTTGTTCCATCCAATCCATTGTAGCGGTACCTTCGTGCACCTCTCCAATTTTATGAGAAACGCCTGTATAGAATAAAATTCTTTCGCTAGTAGTGGTCTTACCCGCATCTATGTGTGCTATTATTCCTATATTTCTAACATTTTCCAATGGGTACGCTCGACTCAAAATACCACCTCACCACTTGTAGTGCGCAAAAGCCCTGTTTGCTTCGGCCATTTTATGTGTATCTTCTTTTTTCTTAATTGCACCACCTCTATTGTTAAAGGCATCTAAAATTTCACCTGCTAATTTTTCAAACATCCTCTTTTCATTTCTAGATCTTGAATAGCTTATTAGCCAACGGATAGCAAGACTTACTTGCCTTTCTCTTCTTACTTCAACTGGCACTTGGTATGTTGCACCGCCAACCCTTCTTGGTCTGACTTCAAGTTTTGGCATGATATTATTTAACGCTTGTTCAAATACTTCCAGCGGATTTTGACCTGTTTTATCTTTTACTAAATCCAAACTTTTGTAGAAAATTCTTTGAGCTAATGATTTCTTACCGTCATACATAACTTTATTTATAACTTTTTCTACCAATATGCTATTGTACACTAAATCGCTTGAAGTTTGCCTTTTATCAGCCTTTCTTCTTCTCATTTACGGCACCTTCCTTTGGTTTTTTTGCTCCGTACTTAGACCTACCTTGCTTTCTATCAGAAACGCCGGAAGTATCTAGCGTACCTCTTATTATATGATACCTAACGCCAGGCAAATCCTTTACCCTACCACCCCTTACAAGTACAATAGAGTGCTCTTGAAGGTTATGCCCTTCGCCTGGTATGTAGGATGTTACCTCGTATCCTGTTGTTAATTTGACCCTTGCAACTTTTCTCAAAGCAGAATTAGGCTTTTTTGGCGTCGTTGTATATACTCTAGTGCAAACACCCCTTCTTTGCGGACAACCATCCAAAGCCAAAGTTTTTGTCTTTTCTCTAACTTTCTTTCTGCCGATTCTAACTAACTGGTTAATAGTTGGCACCCATTACCTCCTTAAATATTAGCTTGACAAGATTACCAATAAAACTTTTATTTGTCAAGAATTTTCATCTCAATGTTTATATCATCAAATCTTTTTTGGCCTGTCCCTACCGGAATCAGCCTTCCAACGATAACATTTTCCTTTAGACCCTTAAGTGTATCAATTGAACCTGTTATAGCTGCATCGGTCAATATTTTTACAGTTTCTTGGAATGATGCAGCAGATATAAAACTATCCGTATTTAACGAAGCTTTTGTAATGCCAAGTAAACTTATTTTGCCAATCGCAGGTTTTTTACCATTTTCTATTGCATACTGGTTTTTTCTCTCAAAAATAAATTTATCAACTAAATCACCTTCTATAAAATCTGTATCACCTGCATCTTCTACAATAACTTTTGACAGCATCTGCTTTACTATTATTTCTATATGTTTAGTATTTATACTTACGCCTTGCAACTTATACACTTGTTGAATTTCATTTACAAGATGCCACCTTAAAACTTTTTCACCCAAAATTCTCAAAATGTCGTGTGGATTTATAATACCATCAGTTAAAGGGTCACCTGCTGTTACTCTATCGCCTGGATATACAAGTATGCGTTTGTTTCGAGCTATTAAATACTCTTTTTTTGCTTCACCTTTTCCAATTGTTGATGTGATAATAACCCTTCTTTTGCCTTTAAATTCTCCTGCATATGAGACAATACCGCTTATTTCACTTAAAACTGCTGACTCCTTTGGTTTTTTTGCTTCAAATATGTCATTTAAGCGTGGTAAACCACCTGTTATATCCGTAGTTTTTGCCGCTTCTCTAGGTATTTTTCCAAGTGTATCGCCAGGTCTTACATAATCGCCATTTTCTTTTTGTAAAATAATGCCAGGTGGCAAATAATACACAGCTTCTTCATGCGTAATTTCTGATATTTTAATATTGCCATTTTCATCGATAATTTCAACTCTTGGTTTGAGATTTATATTTTTGCTTTCTATTACAATGTTACTTTTTAGACCTGTAATTTTGTCTATATCAATCCTTAGGGTTATATTATTTACCACATCAACAAATTTTACATAGCCTTCCGTATCAACAAGCAAAAAATCTGTATATGAATCCCAATCAGCTATTGTAGAGCTTGATAAATAAATAGAAGAATCAGCTTCCATAACGCGTTTTTTAACGGTATCTTCATAGCCAACGATTAAGTTACCAGCTTTAACTTTACTATTATTTTTTACATATACCTGACTTCCAATGGGCATATAATAACGCTTTTTGAGTGTGTTGTCTTCATCAACAATTAAAATATGCGCACCATGTTTATCTACAATATCATTTTCAAAACCTTCAACTTCCAAAAATGATTGTCCTTTCAGTACCATAAATTTAACTATACCAGAATCGCTCGTTCTTATAAAACGCTTAATTGTATCATTATCATTTACATATATCCTTGCCCCATATGGTAAATTTTTCGGTACTGTATACACTTCTAATATCCTACCAACAAGCAATTCGCCTTCTTTTACAACATGATTTTCATCAACATTAAAAATCAATTTACCGACAACATTAGTGTCATTTTGTATGATATCTTTTTCATTAATAAAATCAATTTTCCTAATATTGTAGGTTTCTTCTGTGTTACCAACACTCAGTATAAAATCTGTTTTAGTCTGCTCTATTGATATTTTTCCGCTGTTTACTGCAACTATTTGAGGTTCAATAATTAACAAAGCAGCATCTCGTCTACTTAGAATTACATTATTCTTCTCAGAATTAATTGATGTTCTTAAGTTAAAATACTTAACTATGCCAGCTTTTTTGGTTTCTGCACTTACCTTTTCACCTGCCCTCAAAACAGTACCGCCTACGTGGAATGTTCTAAGTGTAAGCTGTGTGCCAGGTTCTCCAATCGATTGAGCAGCAATGATGCCTACAGCTTCTCCAATCTCAACTTTTTTACCTCTAGCTAAATCTCTGCCATAACACTTTGAACACACGCCATATTTGGACTTGCATGTTAAAACTGAAAATATTTTTACACTCCTAATACCTGCTTCTACAATTTTTTCAGCTAATTCTTCTGTAATTTCTTCGTTTTCTCTAACAATTACTTCTTGGGTTAGGGGATTTATAATATTCTCTGCAGAAACTCTGCCCGAAATCCTCTCTTGAAGTGATTCTATTTCTTCTCCATTTACTATTAAAGCGCTAACTTCTAAACCTTCTGTCGTACCACAATCATCCATTGTAATAAAAACATCTTGAGCCACATCAATAAGTTTTCTTGTAAGGTACCCAGCGTTGGCTGTTTTTAAAGCAGTATCAGCCAAACCTTTTCTTGCACCATGTGTTGACACAAAATACTCGATTACATTCAATCCTTCTTTAAAGTTTGACTTAATAGGTGTTTCTATAATGTCGCCAGATGGCTTTGTCATAAGGCCCCTAATGCCAGCAAGTTGTCTCATCTGCTGCAAACTACCCCTTGCGCCAGAATCTGCCATTATAAAGATTGGGTTAAAACTTTCATTGTAAACACCGCCAAGCTTTAGCATCATAACTTTCGAGATTTCTTCTGTAGCATTATTCCAAAGGTCTACTATCTTATTATAGCGCTCTGAATCGGTTAATAAACCTTGTTCATATTGATTTTGTATTTTTCTTGACTCTTCTTCGGCATTTTCTATTATACTTGATTTATCTTCTGGCACTAAAATATCATCAACAGATATTGAAATACCGGATTTTGTTGCCATTTCAAAACCTATTTTTTTAACATTGTCTAAGAAAGCTACAGTTGTAGGCAAATCAGTATTTTTATATATATAAGTTATAAGTTTATTTAAATCTTTCTTGCCAAGCGTCTTGTTTATAAAAGAAAAAGGAACAGCTTTGGGTACTATTTCACTAAACAATACTCTTCCAACTGTTGTATTAATAATCGTATCTTCTATTCTGTACTTTATTTTTGCATTCAAATCAACCATTCCATTTTCAAAAGCTAGCATCACATTCCAAAAATTTGCGAAAATGGTTGATTCACCTTTGGCATTTTCTCTTGCTTTTGTCATATAATATACGCCAAGAACCATGTCTTGGGATGGAACAGCAATTGGGTTTCCATGTGCTGGTGAAATTATATTTTGAGAAGAAAGCATTATGGCTTTTGATTCTAATTGAGCCTCTACACTTATTGGGACGTGGACAGCCATTTGATCTCCATCAAAATCTGCATTAAAAGCAGCACACACTAGAGGGTGTAAACGTATTGCTTTCTCATCTGTAAGAATTGGATAGAAAGCCTGTATAGATATTCTATGCAATGTTGGAGCTCTATTTAACAAAACTGGATATTCTTTTACAATATCCTCAAGTAAATCCCAAACAATAGGATCTTTGTCTTCAACAATTTTCTTTGCATTTTTTACAGTCAGTGCGTGGCCTTCTTCTATTAGTTTATTGTAAATAAATGGTTTAAATAACTCATATGCCATAATTTTTGGTAAACCACACTGGTCAATTCTCAAATCAGGCCCAGCCACTATAACAGATCTGCCAGAGTAATCAACTCTTTTACCTAAAAGATTTCTTCTAAAGCGCCCTTCTTTACCTTTTATTGTATCGCTTAAAGATTTTAATGGCCTATTGTTTGATGCTCTAACAACCTGTTTTCTTCTGCCATTATCTATTAAAGCATCCACTGCTTCTTGAAGCATGCGCATTTCATTTCGTACAATAATTGATGGAGCACCTAATTCTAGGAGGCGTTTTAGCCTATTGTTTCTATTGATAATTCTCCTATACAAATCGTTCAAATCGGACGAAGCAAATCTGCCACCTTCAAGCGAAACAAGTGGTCTCAAATCTGGCGGTAAAACAGGTAATACTTTTAATATCATCCACTCAGTTTTGTTTGAACTTCTTTTAAATTTCTCAATAAGCTTAATGCGTTTCATAATTTTTTTCTTTTTAATATCTGAAGATGTAGCATCGTATTCTTCTCGAAGTTCATTTAAAACTTTATCTAAATCAAGATTTTTTAATAAAGTATATATTGCTTGAGCGCCCATTTCAGCATTTACCTTTATGCCATAGGTCTCAATTGCTTCTTTATATGCACTTTCAGTTAAAACAGTCTTAACTGGAACCTCATCTACTTCTGAGTGAACAACGACATATGCTTCATAATAAACAATTCTTTCCAAGTCCTTAAGTTTCATATCAAGGATAATAGAAAGCATGCTTGGAACACTTTTCAAATACCAAATGTGAACTACGGGGACAGCTAGCTCAATGTGGCCCATGCGTTCTCTTCTAACACGAGATTCAGTAACCTCAACTCCGCATTTTTCGCATACTATACCCTTGTACTTAATGCGTTTATACTTGCCACACAAACACTCGTAGTCTTTCATAGGGCCAAATATTTTGGCACAAAAAAGACCGTCTCTTTCTGGTTTAAATGTTCTGTAATTAATTGTTTCTGCTTTTTTTACCTCTCCATAACTCCACTCTCTTATGCGTTCAGGGGACGCTAGTTTTATTCTTATACTATCAAAATCCCTTGATGATTTTGGCTTACTTTTTAAAACGGTAAACATTGTACCCCCTATTATCTTCTTCTAACATCTTTTAAAAGTTCTATATCTAAACCTAAAGATTGCAGTTCTTTAACAAGCACATTAAATGATTCAGGTATTCCGCCAAGCAATACCGGCTTTCCTTTAACAATTGCTTCATACATCTTGCTTCTTCCGCTTACATCATCTGATTTAACAGTTAGCATTTCTTGCAAGGTATAGGCTGCACCATAGCCTTCTAGAGACCACACTTCCATTTCGCCAAACCTTTGTCCGCCAAAATGAGCTTTTCCGCCAAGTGGTTGTTGAGTAACTAGGGAATAGGACCCAACGCTTCTTGCATGAACCTTATCATCTACTAAATGGTGCAATTTTAATATATACATTACGCCGACTGTTACAGGTTCTATTAATTTTTCACCAGTCAATCCATCATACAAGGTAGATTTGAATGTATCTATACCTAAAATTTTTTTATAATAATTAAAATCACTTTCTTTTGGCCCTTCAAATACAGGCGCTGCAAAATGGACGCCTTGTTTCCATTCTTTTGCGAAAATATCAAGCATATTATCTTCCAAACTATCTATGAATGCATCAGCATTGCCCATAAAAATTTGTTTTAGATAATCTCTCAATAAATCTTTCTTCTTTTCGTTAATTAGTTCATCAATTTTTTTACCTAAACCCTTTGATATCCAACCTAAGTGAGTCTCTAATATCTGGCCTAAATTCATTCTTGATGGTACACCCAGTGGGTTTAGAACAACATCAACTGGAGAGCCATCTTCGAGAAATGGCATATCGCATGCAGGCAATATTTTTGACACCACACCTTTGTTTCCATGCCTGCCACTCATTTTATCGCCTACTGATAATTTTCTTTTTGTTGCAATAAAAACTTTTACACTCATAATTACGCTTGGGGGTAAATCATCTTCTTTGTCAATTTCTTTCACTTTCTTGGCATATTCATCTTTTAATGTTTTTGCTATTTTCTTGTAATGCTTATCAATTTCCTTTGCTTTAAGTTTGTCTTTTGGAGAAAACAGCTCTTTTATTTGATTTTCATCCAACATATCAAGTGCACATTTATCAAGTTTTGTGCCTTTTTTGTACACAATATCTTTTAAATCCAAATCTTTCTCCAATGCAGTTTCTTCAAGCAAACGTTTATATGAATCTAATTTCAACTTTTCTAAAAGATTCAATTGTGTTTTAAGCTCTTCATTCATTCTCCTTGCATCTTCTTTTTGTATTAATTCTTCCCTAGTTAATTTTTCTGTACCTTTTCTCCTAAATATTCTTACATCTATAACAACACCTTCTGTATCAGAAGGTACTCTAAGAGACGAATCAGACACATTGGAAGCCTTTTCTCCAAAAATAGCTCTAAGCAATCTTTCTTCTGGAGAATAGTGCGTTTCTGCTTTTGGCGTTACTTTTCCAACTAGTATATCGCCTGGCTTTACATACGAGCCAATTCTTACAATTCCATTTTTATCCAAATTTCTAATCAAATCAGCCGAAGCGCTAGGAATATCTGAAGTTATTTCTTCTGGACCTAATTTAGTATCACGTGCGTAAACCTCAAATTCTTTGATATGCAAAGAAGTAAATAGATCTTCTTCGACAACACGCCTTGAAAGAGTTATTCCATCCTCGTAATTGTAGCCTCTCCATGGCATAAAAGCTACAACCATATTTCTGCCTAATGCAAGCTCGCCTTTATCCATTGTAGGACCGTCAGCTATAACCTGATTTTTCTTTACATAATCGTCTATTTTAACAATAGGCTTTTGTGAAAAACATGTATCTTGGTTTGACCTAACAAAATTATCTAAGTCGTATTTATCTATTTCAAATGTGCCTTCTTGGGTTTCAGACGCAATATAAATTTTATTGCTTTCTATTCTTATTACCTTACCTTCTCTTTTAGCAAGTACTGCATGTCTTGAATATGTTCCAACCTCTTTTTCCATCCCGGTACCAACAAGAGGTGCTTCGCAAGCAATTAGAGGTACAGCCTGCCTTTGCATGTTAGAACCCATTAGAGCTCTATTTGCGTCATCGTGCTCTAAAAATGGTATTAAACTTGCTGCAACAGAGACAATTTGCCTTGGCGAAACATCCATTAGATTTACATCCATCCTATGGGCCATTATAAACTCACCGTTTTTCATGGACGGGACATACTCTTGAGCAAATGAACGATCGCTATTTAAATCAACGCTAGCTTGAGCTATTATATGGTCCTTTTCTTTGCCAGCAGTCATATATACTATTTTATCTGTAACTATGCCATTTTCTACTATCCTGTATGGTGTTTCTATAAAGCCATACTCATTAACTTTAGCGTATATTGAAAAAGAGACGATCAAACCAATATTTGGTCCTTCTGGTGTTTCAATGGGACAAAGCCTACCGTAGTGAGAAGGATGAACATCGCGCACTTCAAAACCAGCCCTTTCTCTCGTCAAACCACCAGGGCCAAGTGCAGATAGTCTTCTTTTGTGTGAAATTTCTGATATTATATTTGTTTGATCTAAAAATTGCGATAATTGACCTGTCGCAAAAAAGTCTTTAACAGCGCTAGCAACAGGTTTTGTATTTATAACATCATAAGGGGTTAAATCTTCTGTGTCTTTTGGCATCAAAAGTCTGTCTTTAATTAACCTTTGCATTCTATATAAACCTTTTCTAAACTCAGAATACAAAAGCTCTCCAATTAAATGAACCCTTCTATTTGACAAGCTGTCCATATCGTCAGCTGACACTATACCATTTTTAAATAAGATGATATGTTTTATGACTCCAAAAAAATCATCAACCGTAAGCACCCTAACACTTGGGGGAACATCAATATTTAATGTTTCATTTATTTTTGCCCGGCCTTCTGCTGATAAATCATATTTCAATGGATCAAAAAAGAGTCCGGCAAAAAATTTATTTGCTTCTTCCACAGAAGAATGTTCGCCAGGCCTCAAAGATTTATGCAGATAAATCTTAGCGATATCGTCTGTAGGTATGTCCTCTTTTAAGCCTATTCTCCTTTTTTGCAACAAGTCGTGGTCAGCTTTTAATGTCTTTATTACAATATCATCATTATATTCGCAAACAACTACTTTAAAACTAAAGTGTCCCATTAACTTTAATTCTTGCAAAATCTTTGAGTCTATAAGTGTAAGTGGTTCAAGCACAAACCCATTATTATCAATCTTTTCAGCATTGAATTTATCTATAAGTTCTAATTCATCAATAATAACTTGATCTATGCCTAAATCTATTAAATGTAAAATAACCTTTGTTGTAAGTTTCTTATGTTTTTGAGCAATAACTTCACCTTCGATTACTATATCTTCTTTTAATCTAAAGCCTTGTAAATTTTTATCTAAGATAGCATAAAAATTACCATCTTTGACATTTATTTCAACTGTTTTGTATATCCTACTTAAAATATCTATATCGCTAAAACCTAATGCTTTCAAGATAACTGTTGCAGGGAACTTCTTTTTTCTGTCAATTCTAATATGTAACAGATTTTTATTGTCAGTTTCAAATTCCACCCAACTACCTTTTTCTGGTATTATTTGAGCGTAATAATTATTTTCTTTGTGCTGAGTTAGATTTTTGAATATTACACCAGGAGACCTGTGGAGTTGATTTACAATAACTCTTTCTACGCCATTTATAATAAAACTTCCAGATTCACTCATCAAAGGAAGCTCGCATACATAAATTTCTTGCTCTTTAATATCCTTGACACCAATTTTATTTCCAGCTGCATCAATATCCCACAATGTGAGTTTTACCTTCAAAATCAATGATGCGCCATACGTAACACCTTTCAACTTGCAAACCATTGGGTTATATTTTGCTTCTCTTATATAGTAATCAACGTACTCCAACTTAATCTTTCCATGCACATCTTCAATTGGAAAAATCTCATTTAATGCATTTTCTAATGTTTTTTCGTAATCGCTCCCTTTTTGTAAAAATCTTTCATAAGATTCCACGGCCATGTTTAATATGTCTGGCACAGGTAGCACTTCTTGAGTTTGAGCAAAATTCACTCTCATTCTGTAGTCTAAGCAAAGAGGCTGCACCATACTTCACCTCGTAAACATTTTATTTAATATTTATTATTGATATAAGAAACAAAAAAAGAGAAGAGACTATAAAGCCCCTCCTTAAAAAAACGAATGTTAATTTATTTCTACCACTGCGCCAGCTTCTTCTAATTTTGCTTTAATACTTTCCGCTTCTTCTTTACTTACATTTTCTTTTACTTTGCTTGGAGCTCCATCAACTAGGTCTTTTGCTTCTTTTAATCCCAATTGAGTTAATTCCCTAACAACTTTGATAACCTGAATTTTTTTATCGCCAGCGGACTTGATTATTACATCAAATTCAGTTTTTTCTTCTGCCTTTTCTTCACTAGCTGTTTGTTGTACGTTTGCTACAGCCACTTGCGGAGCAGCAGCACTAACGCCAAATTTTTCTTCCAATTCTTTGACAAACTCAGAAAGTTCCAAAACTGTCATGTTTTCTATAAATTTTACAACATCTTCTCTTGTAATATCAGACATCTAATCCTCCATAATTTTTATTAAGATTTTTTTTCTTTTAAAGCATTTAGTACATATAAAGGTTTTCTTAAAACACCAGCTAAAACATTCACCAAGCCTCTTGGCGGTGCATTCAGTAAGCCAAGTAACATAGCAAGCAACACTTCCTTAGACGGTAATTGCGAGATCGTTACAATTTGATCATGATTAAAAATACTACCATACATAGCTGCAGATTTTAGCTGCAAATTTTCAATGCTTTTTTCAGCCTTTAATAAAAGCTTTGCAAGTATAATTGGGTCTTTGTAAGAAATAGCGAAAGCATTGGGGCCTTCAAGTAGGTTTGAAATATCTGCCCATTTTGTATCCTTGATTGCTTTAGCTACAAGCGTGTTTTTTGTAACATTAAATGAATCACCCAATTCTTTTACTTGTTCTCTGACCGATTCCAGTTGCTTTACATTAACACCAGAGTAATCTACTAAGTACACTGCTTGCGCATTCTCGAGATTTTTTCGTATTAACTCAACAATCTCGACTTTCTTTTCTTTTTTCAAAACTCCCTCCTTTACAGACGGGCCAGTCTCAAGCAGGCAAAATTTAAAGCACATTAGGCTACCCGCTATCTTTGACCTCTAAAGTTATTTAAATTGCTTGCAACTTAACCTTTATACTGGGCGAGTGCGTTGTTGATATATAAAAAGATTTTATATATTTTCCTTTTGCAGTTGCTGGTTTTGCTCTTAAAATAGTATCGTAAATTGTTTTTATATTTTCAAGTAAGTCTTGCTCATTAAAAGATTTTTTTCCAGCAATTAGATGTATATTTCCTGTTTTATCATTTCTAAACTCAATTTCACCAGCCTTGAACCTTTTTACAGCATTAGCTACATCAAATGTAACCGTACCTACTTTTGGGTTTGGCATAAGGCCTCTTGGTCCTAAGATTTTACCAATTTTTCCAACAGCGCCCATCATATCTGGTGTTGCTATAACTTTATCAAAATCCATCCATCCAGATTGGATTTTTTCTATTAAATCTTCTGCGCCTACAAAATCAGCGCCTGCTTCTTGGGCTTCTTTGATCTTTTCACCTTTTGCAAATACCAGCACTCTAACTGTTTTGCCAGTTCCTTTTGGAAGCAATACAGTGCCTCTTAATTGCTGTTCTGCGTGTTTTGGGTCAATACCAAGATTTGCATGCACCTCTACCGTTTCGTCGTAATTTGCATATGCTATATTTTTAAGCATACTTAATCCGTTTTCCAAATCGTATTCCTTTGATAAATCGTACTTTTCTAGAGATTGTCTATATTTTTTGCCGTGTTTAGCCATTGATAACCTCACTTTAATTAATAATCTTCAACTTCAACGCCCATATTTACAGCTGTTCCAGCTATTATTTTCATAGCTTTTTCAACTTCTTTCGTATTTAAATCGGGCATTTTAATTTTTGCGATTTCTTCCAATTTTTCTTTACTTAATTTGCCTACTTTTATTTTAAGTGCATTACTTGAACCTTTTTGCAATGATAGCGCCTTTTTGATTAAAACACTTGCTGGAGGCGTTTTTAATATAAAATCAAAGCTTCTGTCTTTGTATACATTTATAAGCACAGGTATTATTGTATCACCTTTATCTGCTGTTGCATCGTTAAATTTTTTAACAAAATCCATTATGTTGAGCCCATGTTGTCCAAGCGCGGGACCAACTGGTGGCGCTGGCGTTGCTTTGCCAGCTGGCAATTGCAGCTTAACCTGTGTAACTAGTTCTTTTTTTGCCATATTTTTCTCCTTATCTATGCTTTCTCTACTTCATTGTAATCTAACTCTACTGGTGTAGATCTACCAAAAATACTAATCAATATTTTAAGCCTACCTTTCGCAACATCTACTTCTTCAATAGTGCCAACAAAATTCGAAAAAGGACCTTCTATGACTCTTACCTTTTCTCCATGCTCAAAAGATATTGATAAACGTGGTGTTTCTTTTGCTTGTTTTATTTTATCAACAATTTTCTTTACTTCTAAATCGTCTATAGGAATAGGCTCACTTTTAGAACCCACAAAACCAGTAATGAGCGGTAATCTTTTCAAAGTATTGTACAAATTTACATTCATTTTTGACTTGATAAACACATAACTAGGATACATACATTTTTTTACAAGTTCTTTTTTACCTTTTTTAACTTCTATGACTTCTTCTTGAGGCACCAAAATCTCTGCTATATCTTCCTTTAAGCCAGCTTCCTCTACTTTGCTTAATATCATGTTTTTTACTTTTTCTTCTTGCCCCACTTGTGTATGTATAACGTACCATTTAAACTCTTGATTTTCAAACATTTACCACCAAACTTTACTTAAATAATTTTTCTAAACCATATGAAAATATAAAATCCAACAATCCAAGTAATATTGATACTACAAAAGAAAAAACTACAACAGCGATTGTTGCCGTCATAATTTCTCTTCTTTTTGGCCAAACTACCTTTTTAATCTCAACCTTAACTTCTTCTAAAAAACTTTTTACTTTTTCAAACATAAATTATATTTGGCAGGCCAGGAGGGATTCGAACCCCCAACATGCGGTTTTGGAGACCGCCGCTCTACCAATTGGAGCTACTGACCTATTTTACCTCTTTGTGTATAGTGTGCGTATTGCAATGCGGGCAATACTTCCTTAACTCCAACTTATCCTTAGATTTTTTCTTATCTCTTGTACTTGTATAGTTTTTATTTTTGCATTGACTGCAAGCAAGATACACTAACTCTCTCATACTAGCCTCACTTAATTATCTCAATTACTACACCAGCACCAACAGTCTTGCCACCTTCTCTTATAGCAAATCTAGTTTCTTTTTCAAGTGCTATAGGGGCAATTAATTCTACTTCCATTTCTACATTATCACCAGGCATTACCATTTCTACGCCTTCTTTGAGTTGAACCGTGCCCGTTACATCTGTGGTTCTTACATAGAATTGTGGTCTGTAGCCATTAAAAAATGGTGTATGCCTACCGCCTTCCTCTTTTGTTAGAATGTATACTTGGGCTTTAAATTTAGTATGCGGTGTAATTGAGCCTGGTTTTGCAAGAACCATACCGCGCTCTACTTCTTCTTTTTTTGTGCCTCTAAGTAATACACCTACGTTATCTCCAGGCAAAGCTTCGTCAAGTATTTTTCTAAACATCTCTAAAGAGGTTGCAACGGTTTTTTGTGTAGGTTTCAGACCTACTATCTCTATTTCATCGCCTGTTTTTATTACACCACGCTCTACCCTACCTGTTACAACAGTACCACGACCAGATATTGTGAATATATCTTCAATTGGCATTAAGAATGGTTTATCTGCATCACGCTCTGGTGTTGGTATGTATTCATCTACTGCATTCATCAAATCTTCTATTGCTTTAGTCCATTCATTGTCTGAATCAGATTCCAATGCTTTTAGGGCACTTCCTCTGATAACTGGTACATCATCGCCTGGGAAACTGTATTTGGTAAGTAAATCCCTTACTTCCATTTCAACTAAGTCAATGAGTTCTGGGTCATCAACCATATCTGTTTTATTCAAAAATACTACAATGTATGGCACACCAACTTGACGAGCAAGCAAGATGTGTTCTCTTGTTTGTGGCATCGGACCATCTGCTGCTGAAACAACAAGTATTGCACCGTCCATTTGAGCTGCACCTGTGATCATGTTTTTGATGTAGTCAGCATGACCTGGGCAGTCAACGTGGGCATAGTGCCTTTTGGCTGTTTCATACTCAACATGAGAAGTATTTATAGTAACACCCCTTTCTCTTTCTTCTGGAGCGTTATCTATTTGAGAGTAATCTTTAAATTCAGCAAAACCTTTTTTTGATAAAACTTTTGTTATAGCTGCAGTCAATGTCGTTTTGCCATGATCAACGTGTCCAATTGTACCAATATTCACATGAGGTTTGGTACGAACATATTTTTCCTTTGCCATAATGGAAACCTCCTAAACTTAATGGAGCCTATGAGCGGGATTGAACCGCTGACCTCTTCCTTACCAAGGAAGTGCTCTACCAACTGAGCTACATAGGCAATCAATTTTTTATTTGGAGCGGGAAACGGGACTCGAACCCGCGACCCCAAGCTTGGAAGGCTTGCGCTCTACCAACTGAGCTATTCCCGCTTATTTTTGTCAAAAATGGTGGAGAGGGGAGGATTCGAACCTCCGAAGGCAATAGCCGACAGATTTACAGTCTGTTCCCTTTGGCCACTCGGGAACCTCTCCATTGTGATTCATATGGAGCTGGCGAAGGGACTTGAACCCCCAACCTGCTGATTACAAGTCAGCTGCTCTACCATTGAGCTACGCCAGCAAGCAAAAGACGATTATACATATATTTTAAAAATTGTCAAACATAGTTTAAAAAAAGTT